>JACQDI010000681.1 GCA_016201195.1 Acidobacteriota bacterium
ATCGCGGCAATAGGATATAATCGCACCCTCATGCCGCGACATTATCGCATGTTGCTGGTGATCGCGTTGGGGGCGGCCGTATGGGCGATGCCAACGCCGGCCGGGGTCGAGCCGCAGGGCTGGCGGCTGCTCGCCATCTTCGCAGCGACCATTCTGGGGATGGTGCTCCAGGTTATGGAGTCGGGCGCCGTAGTGCTGTTGGGGATCGTGGCGGCCATGCTGACCCGGGCGATGACGGTCACCGCCGTGCTCGGCGGTTTCAGCAACTCCACCGTGTGGCTGATTGTTTCGGCTTTCTTGTTTTCCCAAGCGGTGACCGCAACCGGCCTGGGAAAGCGGCTGGCCTATCTCTTCATCCGCGCCTTTGGCCACCGCTCGCTCGGCCTCGCTTACGCGCTCGCCGCTTCTGAGCTGGTGATTGCCCCGGCCGTTCCCGCCAACACCGCTCGCACCGGCGGCATTCTGTTCCCGATCGTCAGCAGCATCGCCCGCGTCTGTGGTGCGGACCGCCGCCTGGGCGGATTCCTGATGCTCAACCAGTTTCACGCGACCATCATCCTCTCAGCAATGTTCCTGACCTCGACCACCACCAACCCGCTTGCCATCGAGCTGGCCGAAAAAACGGCCGGGGTGAAGATCAGTTGGGGATTGTGGGCCCTGGCCGCCCTGGTTCCGAGCGTGGTGTCGCTGGTGCTAGCGCCGTGGATCCTCTACCGCATGTGCCCGCCCGAGATGGCCGAATCGCTGGAGGCTCCCGCGGAAGCGCGCCGGCAGTTGGAGGCCCTGGGCCCAATGAAACGGGCCGAGATCGCCCTCGCCGTTGTGGTCGGGTCGTGCCTCTTGTTGTGGGCCAGCACGCCCCTGCACGGTCTGGACGCCACGGCGGTCGCCTTTCTGGGCCTCGCCGCCATGCTGCTGGGGCGCGTGATGACCTGGCAGGACGTGATCCAAACCAGCGGCGCCTGGGATGCCATGCTCTGGTTCGGCGGCCTGATCGGGATGGCCGACTGGCTCGGGCGACTCGGCGTGACCGCGTGGTTTGCCCGCTCGGTCGCTTCCCGGGTGCACGGGCAGTGGTTGTGGATCCTGCTGATATTATCTTTGGTCTACTTCTACTCTCACTACGGCTTCGCCAGTATGAGCGCCCACGTGACGGCGATGTACGCGCCGTTCCTCGGCGTGGCGGTGGCGGCCGGAGCGCCCGCTCTGCTCTCCGCGTTAGTGCTGGGGTTTTTCTCGACGCTCAACGCGGCCATGACCCACTACTCGACCGGCCCGGCCCCCATCTACTTCGGCGCCGGCTACGTGGATCAAGCGACCTGGTGGAAGGTGGGCTTCGTGATCTCCGTCGCCCACCTGCTGGTGTGGATCGGCCTCGGCATGCCCTACTGGAAGCTTATCGGCATCTGGTAGGGACCGCTCCCTTACGGGTTCGGAGCCGCGCGCGTCAGCAAGCGGTTACTTCAAGGCGATAACCAGCGTGCGATACGGCTTGCTCCCCGCGTTGATCAGCGTCGGCGCCTGCTCGCCCTTGTCGTGCCAGATCACCTCGCCGGACTTGCGGGCGACGCGCGTCTTCTTGCCGGTCGCCGCGTCGACCCGGTCGTAGCTGCACTCATCGAGGAAGACAATGACCTGGTCGGTAGGCCGCACGTAAGGGTCGCGCGCCACACCCGGCGGGGCGGTCACTTCCGTCACTGTCACGCGGGGCTTCTCCAGCTTCACCGCCTGGGTGATTTTCTCCGGAGCGGCCACGAGCAGCGTGGCGGCAATCGAAAGGACGGCGGTCAGAGCAACTCTCTTCATCGGTTTCCCTCCGGGCCAGATGGTAGCATACAGTTATCGTGTTCTGGCCGGTGCTCATCGCCGCCTGGGCGCTCGCCCAACAACCGTCCGCTCAGAGCCATTTCGAGCGGGGCCGCGCGCTCTTCGAAGAGCACGACGATACCGGGGACGCCATACGCGAAGCCGCAGCCGAATTTCGCCAGGCGCTGGCCCTCGATCCCCGGCTGGCGGCGGCCCTCGCCTATCTCGGCTTCATTGCTGCCGAAGAAAACCGTCTCGCCGACGCAGAGGCTGCCTACCGCAAGGCGCTGGTCCTCGATCCGCAATCGCCCGAAGCGCGGGTGGGTCTGGCCCGGCTCGCCATCCAGCAGAACCGGTATCCCGAGGCCGTCCGGCTGTTACGGATGGCGGTCGCCGCGGTTCCCGATCATCGCTTAGCCCGCCGCGAGCTGGCCCTCTACCTGACGCACGAGAACTCGAAGCCCACCACCGCCATGTGGGAAGAAGCAATCGAGTGCTGGAAGACGCTGATCCGCCTGGACG
>JACQDI010000701.1 GCA_016201195.1 Acidobacteriota bacterium
CTGGTGATCCTGGGCCTGAGCATGCAAGCCAGCATCAACATCGGGATCCGCCACGTGCTGGCGCTCTATCCGTTCTTCGCCATTCTGGCGGCTGGAGCGTTTGCAAGCGGGCGGCGGGCAATCACGGTGACGGCGCTGGTGCTGGCCGCCTGGCATGCCGGCGAATCGATCGCCGCCCACCCGGACTACCTGGCCTATTTCAACCAGATCGCGCGCGGCCGCGAGGAGCGGTTCCTGGTGGACAGCAACCTCGATTGGGGTCAGGACCTGCGGCGCCTGGGCCAATATCTGCGAGAGCACCAGATCGAGTCGGTGCACCTGATCTATTTCGGGCGCACCCGGCCGGAGCGCATGGGCGTAACTGTGCACGAGGCGCCGCAAGGGTGGGTGGCGGTCAGCGTCAGCCACCTGATGTTGCGGCGGGATTTGGCGTGGCTGCGGGAGCTCACGCCGCGAGCGAAGGTGGGGAAGTCGATTTGGTTGTACTATGTCGTGAGGCAGGCGCCTGAGGCGAGGAGATGAGACCAGTTCGATACCTGGCGCTGGCCGCGCTGTTCCTGATCTTTGCGGGGCGCACTGCCCTCACCTACCGGGTTTTCTGCGAGACCTTCGACGAGCACGGCCACATCATGTCGGGCCTGGAGGTATTCCAGTTCGGGACCTACGCGCGGGAGGCCCAGCATCCGCCGCTCGCCCGGATGGCACTGGGTGTGCTGCCGTACTACTTCGGCGGGCTGCGGCTGGAGGAGCACCACGGCATGTGGGATCACCGGGACCTGGCGTTTTACTGGAAGACCCTGTCGCTCGCGCGGGCCGGCAATTTGCTTTTTGCAGTCATGCTCTTCTGGTTCGTGTACCGGTGGAGCACGCGGCTTTACGGGGCCTGGGCGGGGGTGGCGGCGTGCCTGCTGGTGGCTTGCTCGCCCAACCTGATCGCCCACGCGGGTATCGCCACCATCGACTTCGCAGCGGCGGCCTCGGTGTTGATGGCCGCGTACTTCTTCTGGCGCTGGAGCGAGCAGCCCGGATGGCGTTATTGCCTTCTGTCGGCGGCGGCGTTTAGTTGCGCGGCGCTGTCGAAGTTTTCGGCGCTGCTGTTTCTGCCTCCGCTGGCGCTGGTCTACTTCGCGGTTGCCCGGTGGAAAGGGGCGGCGGAGCTTGACGCGGAGGCTCTGTGGACCGGCGCGCGCCGCGCGGTCGTGTTCGGCCTGGTGGTCTTGTTCGCCATCTGGGCCGGGTACCTGTTCGAGTGGGGAACCATCGTCCCGCCGGGCCACCGGTTCACGACGCAGTTCCACACGGGACCCCCGGCGAGCCTGGCCAACATCCTGCTGAAGATCGCCGGCCCGCGGCGCTTGCCGGCGTTCCACTTCGCGCAGGGCCTGATCGAGCTGGCCAGCCACAACCAGGAAGGGCACCCCAGCTACCTGCTGGGGCACGTGGCGAACAGAGGATATTGGTACTACTTTCCAGTGGCGTTGGCGGTGAAGAGCACCATCCCGATGCTGCTGCTGGCGGCGGTGGGCCTGGTGGCCGGGGGGCGCAAGTCGCTCTATCCGGCGCTGGCGGCGGCGGTGGTCCTGGGGGTGAGCCTGCCCGCGGCGATCAACATCGGGATCCGGCACGTGCTGGTGGTCTACCCGCTGTTCGCTATCCTGGCTGCGGGAGCGTTCGCCAGCGGGCGGCAGGCGATTCGCCTTGCCGCGCTTGTTCTGGCCGCCTGGCACGCGGGCGAATCCCTAGCCGCCCATCCTGACTACCTAGCCTACTTCAACCAGATCGCGCGCGGCCGCGAAGAACGGTTTCTGGTGGACAGCAACCTGGACTGGGGGCAGGACCTGGCCCGTTTAGCGCGCTATCTCGACGATCACCACATCGACTCGGTGTATTTGAGCTACTTCGGCTGCGCCAGCACCGAGCGCCTGGGGGTGCGGCAGCACGAGAAGCTCGAGGGTTGGGTAGCGATCAGCCTGACCCACTTGATGATGCAGGGCGAGTGGCAGTGGCTGCGAGGACGCCGTCCCGACGCCCGGGTAGGCAAGTCGATCTGGCTGTACTACCTGTCGCCCGGTTCGAAGCCCCAGGTTTCGGCCACCAGGTAAAGGGGCCGGCGCTTGACCTCTTCGTAGAGCCGGCCGACATACTCGCCGACCAGCCCCAGCAGGATGCTCTGGAATCCCCCGATGAGCGCCCCCACGATGACGATGGAGGTCCAGCCGGGCACGACCGAGTGCTTGATGAACTTCGCATAGAGCGCGTAGAGCGCGTAGGTGAACGAGACCACCCACAGCAGCAGGCCGGCGTAGACGGCGAGGCGCAGGGGGAAGCGAGAGAACGAGAGGATGGCGTCGAGGGCGAGGCCCACCATGCGGGCGGTCGAATACTTGGTGCGGCCGGCGGCGCGGGGCGGGGCGTCAAACTCGACGGTGGCCTGGCGGTAGCCGGTCCAGTTGATCAGGCCGCGCAGGAAGCGCTGGCGCTCCTCGAGGCGGCGCAACTGCTCGACCACCGGCCGGGCCAGCAGGCGGAAGTCGGCGGCGTTGGGATCGATCGGCGTGTCCGAGATCAGATTGATGAAACGGTAGAAAAGGGCGGCGCCGAGGCGCTTGGCGAAGCCGGCGTCGCGCTGCACGCGGCGGCGGGTGGAAACGATGGCGGCGCCCTCGCGCCAGAGCTCAACCATTCGCGGGACCAACTCGGGCGGGTGCTGCAAATCGCCGTCCATGAGCACCACCGCCTGGCCGCGGGCGAAGTCCAGACCCGCGCTGAGTGCGACTTGGTGGCCGAAGTTGCGGGTGAATACCACGATCTTGATGCGCGGATCGCGCTCGTGGAGCCGGGCTAGGAGCGCCACGGTGCCGTCGGTCGAGCCGTCGTCGACGAAAATGATTTCCTCGATGTCCTCGCCCAGGCAGAGGTCCAGGCGGTGGACGAGTTCCTCGACGTTGTCGATCTCGTTGAGGACGGGCACGACGACGGAAAGGTCAGGCATGATTTGGTGGGAGCGGCCCCTGGTGCGGGTGCGGGAAGTAGATTTGGTCGAAGAAGGGCTGGCGCTGCAGCTCCTGGAGCGTGCGCGCGGGCTCGCCGTCGCGGTTGGGAAACAGCTCGAAGCGCCCTCCGGGGGCGGGCAAGGCAATGAGCGGCTTGAGGACGTAGCGGCCGGCAGGGTCGCGCGCGAAGACGCGAAGGCGAGGCAGGTCGTTTCGAGAGAATGGGACGGACGAGTCGCGGCGGTAGAGGGCCAGCTCGCCTTGTTCGTTGACCAGCAGCTCGCGCGCTCCCTGCACTCCTTCGGCGCGTGTGTAGTGCTCAAGCATGCTGTTCAGCGACCAACTGGCTCCGGTGATGAAGCTGGGCGCGGGTCCCATGGCGTGCGGGGCGTGGGCGAAGATCAGAACTTCGCGCCCCCGAACCGGCGCGGCCGCCTCGACGGCGGCAAGCTGGGCGCGCGCTTCGCGGCTTTGTGGAATCCAGCACTGGCGCATTTCAAAATAGGTCAGCGAGATGCCGTAGGCCACGGCAAGCAACACCAGCGCCGCCTGCACGCGCCTCGGCAGCCAGCCGAGCAGCGCCACGCCGGCCGGGACCAGGAACATCGCTGGAACATAAAGGTACCTCCACTCGATTCCCGGCAGCAAGGCCACGGGCAGGTAGGAGAGCGCGGCGCCGGCGGCCGACCACAGCAGGAGGCGGCCGGGTGCGGCGGGCGCGCCGGGCTCCTCTTTCAAGCGGCGCAGGGCCCAGATTGCGGCGGCGAGGGCGACGGCGAGCAAAGCGAGCAAGACAGGACTGGGCCGCCACTGGGGACGCCACTCGGCGAGATCGGGCTTCAACCCCAGCGCGGCCAGCAGCCGCAGCGGGAAGGCCCAGGGACTCCACGGCATAGCGGCGGCGCCGCGCTCCTGGAGGCCGCGCGCGACCGACATGCGGTTCAGGCCCAGGACGTAAAAGGCGAGCAGGACGGCGAGGGCCGCGGCGTGGGTCAGCCAGAAGCGCAGGACGCGGGGACGGTCCTCCTTCCTGCCGAACAGGAAGTGAGTGACCGGAAGCAACAGCGCGAGGGGCGGCAGGGCCTGCTCGCCGGTATACACAACAAGCGCCAGCAGGGCGAAATCCTTCAGCCGGTATCGATAGTTACCACGGAGGGTGATGTCGAGCCACGCGGCCAGGCCCAACGCCTGAAAGTAGTAGAAGCAGTTGTTGACCGGCCAGAACAGGACAGTATTGTTGGCGGGGAAGACGGCATAGATGGCGCCGGCGGCGAAGCCGGTTCGCTCGCTCGCGGTCAGCCGCGAAACGATGCGGCCGAGCAGCAAGGCGGTCGCCAGGTGCGCTGTCCAGCCGAGCAGGAAGTACGGCCAGGCGGAGAACCCGGCGGCGAAAGAAAGCGCGAACACCGGAACGAACGCGGCCCAGAAGATGCGGAACTGGGCCATCCAGGTGTTGTCCACCAAGCGGTCGAGAAACGCCACAACGCCCGCCGGACCGCCGTCGCGCGCCTGCTCGAAGAAGCGGAGCCAGGTCCAGTCGTCGAGCACGGGCATAGCGTGCGGCAGATAGAGCAGGTACACGGCGCTCACTGCGATGTAGGCGGCGAGGATGGAGAGCGAGCGCGGCATGCGGTCAGATGTCCTGGGGCCGGGCGTGGCTGTGGATGCGGCGGGCGAAATAAATGTCCGGGTAGAGCGGCAGCAGTTTCAGTTCTTCGCGGCTGAGGGTTCCGGACGGAAGCGCCCGCCCCGCGTTGGAGCGCAGTGGGATCAACTCGAAGCGGTCCTCGGCGACGGGAAGCGCGAGCACCGACTTGGGCACGAAACGATTATCCGGCTGGCGCACGAAGGCCCGCAAGCGGTCGAGTTCCTGGCGGTGGAAGGGGCGGAAGGAGTCGCGCCGGTGGAGGGCCATCTCGCCCTTCTCGTTGATCACCAGGTCGCGGGCACCCTGAACGTGGTCGGCCCGGGTGTAGTGTTCGAGCATGCTCTGGAGCGCCCAACTGGCGCCGGTGATGAAGCTGGGGGCGACGCCGTTCGAGAGGTGATCTCCGGAGAACACCAGTACCTCGCGGGGCTCGAACGGGTCGGCAGCGGCGACGGCGTCGAGAATCCCGCGGGCCTCCTTGCTCTGGGGGATCCAACACTGGACCATGCCGAAGTAGGTCTGGGCGAGAAAATAAGACACGGTCAGAAAGACGACGGCGAGGCGGAACGGGCGGGCCAGCAAGCCGATCATAGCGACGCCGGCAGCGACCAGGAACATGCATGGCACGTACAAGTACCGGGCCTCGAAGCTGCTCAGGCGGGCGGCGGGCAAGTAGGTGAGGATCACGCCGGCGACGGACCACAGCAATAGCTCGCCAAGACGGGCCGGGGAACCTTTGGCGAGCCAGAGGTGGTGGGCAAGCCAGAGGCTTACCCCACAAAGCAGCGCCAAGGCGAGCAGAGGGCCGTGGGTCCACCAGCGTGCGGGCCACTGGAAGAAGTCCTGGCCGAGGCCCAGCGAACCGAACAAGGTATGGCTGAAGGGTCGCAAGCTCCACCCGTGGGCGCCTTCATAGCGATTGCGGAAGCCTTGCAGGATCGACATGCCATTGATGGCGAACGCATAGACGCCGACCACAGCGCCCATTGCTGCGAGGTGGCTGAGCCAGAAGCGGAAGAAGGCTGGACGATCGTCACGCCGGCCGAGCAACCCGAACGCCACCGGCAGCAGCAGCGCCAGCGCGGGCAGAATCTGCTCGCCGGAGAAGACGACCGGCAGCAGGAGAGCGAAGTTCCTCCAGCGGTAGCGAAAGTCGCCGGCGGCGAGTTTTTTCCAGGTGAGGTGGAACCACCAGAGAAGGCACAGGCTTTGCAGGTAATAGATGCAGTTGCTGACGGACCAGAACAGGGCGTTGTTAGCCGCCGGGAAGACGGCGTAGACGGCGCCGGCGGCAAAGCCGGTCTCGGGGTCGCCGGAGAGCGCGGCCACGATGCGCGCGAGCAGGAAAGCGGTAAGCAGGTGCGCGGTCCAGGCCAGCAGGAAATACGGCCAGCCGGCGAAGTCCGCCGCGTAGGAGAGGGCGAAGACCGGCATCAGGCTGGCCCAGAAGATGCGGAACTGCACCAGCCAGGTATTGTCAATGAGGCGATGCACGAACGCCAGTTGGGCCCCGATCCCGCCGGCGCGGGCCTGGTGGAAGAGCTGGAGGTACATCCAGTCGTCGAGTACGGGGAGCGCGTGGGGCAGGTAGAGCAGGTAGACCGCGCTGATCGACGCGTAGACGGCGAGGATGGCCCTGGTCATTCCGGCAGCCTCAGGCGAAGGACGGGATCGAGCGGCGGGCCGATGCCCCAGGGAATGAGCGAGACACGGGCCTCGAGAGGACCGGCGTCGCCGGCGGGAATGTAGACGGTGAAGTCGTGGCGGACGATCTCCGCCGCCGTCAACCCTGGCAGGTAGTAGTCCTGGGCGAGCACGGCCCGGTCACCGCGGCGGAACTCGACGTCCGCGCGAAAATCCTGCTCGATGCGGTCGCGCGCCGTCCAGTAACAGGAGAGCTGCCAAAGCCGGCCGTCGCGGCGGGTCCAGTCGTAGCCGAGGAAACGGACGCCACCGGGGAAATCGGTGGCCAGGGGATACGCGGGCCGGGGCGGCGGCGATCCGGGGGCGAAGCTCGTCCAGGGAGCTTCCCGTTCGTAGAGGAGCGCCTTCATCTCGTGGGCGAGGGCAACCTTGGCGCGGAGGCGGAACGGCAACTCGCCCCGAGCGATGCGGTCCTCGATCTCGCGGTTGACCTGGTTCAGAAACGGGGGCAGGTCGCGAAAACCCTCGGGCAGGATCAGGAAGCGCGCGTCGAAGCTGTAGATGCGCTCCACGGCCTTGTCCGCCGAGGATTCGGCGTAGCCCAGGGAGGTGAAGAGCAGAGGATACTCTTCGTAGGCGTTGAGGTAGTTGAGGAGGTTGGCGTTCAGGTAGACGTGCTCGAAGCCGACGATCGTGTAGCGGGGGCGCCGGGCGCCGGCCGAGAGCCGGTGGAGGGCTTCGAGCACGCGACGCTGTGCCCAGGGATCCTCGAACACTGGCGGGTGGGCCCAGCCGAGGTCGCGGCTGAAAAGAATAAGCGGGCCCCAGCGAACGGCGTGCTCATGGGTGTCGCCGTGGTGGAAGTAACTCAGGGCGGCGTAAAGGCGCTGTGGGTAAATGGCGAGCAGCAGGGCCAGCGCGGCTTGCACCATCCAGCGGTTTCCCAGACGAAAGATGGAGGCGGCGAGGGCAATGGCGAAGACGGGGAGCAGCGGGGCGACGAAGCGGATAAGTTGGTTGCGCCCGGCGGCGATAGCCACGAGCGGCGGCGCCAGCCACGCAAGCAGGGTGGGGTAAGCCTCTGGCTTGCCCTTTGGAGGGGCAAGCCAGAGGCTTACCCCACCGAACACCAGAAGCGCCAGTGCATAGTGGGCCGAGGCGCCTTCGTTGACAAACAGCAGGATCCACCTGGCGAGCCCGCCGGCGCCGTATTCCGGGGCTACCTGGCCGTAGGCGCTGTGCCAGGCGAAGGGGAGCAGGGTCTGGAGGTTGGTGGCATACCAGGGGCCGGCGAGGACTGCGGCGGGAACGGCGATCCACAGCAGGGGCTGCCAGGCGCGGCGTCGAAACCACACCACAGCCAGCGGTCCGATGATGAAGGCCGGA
>JACQDI010000702.1 GCA_016201195.1 Acidobacteriota bacterium
GTGGTGAACTGGCTAAAAGCAGTAGGCGGCAGACAGTAAATCACCAAATCACCAAATCAAAAAATCACCAAAATCACTTCGGATATTCCATCGTCACGGGGTCCGGCAGCGGCAGCCTCTCGATCTTCCCCAGCTTCTCAAATGAATACTGCGGCTTGTTCGGATCGCCCTTGAGCACGTCGTCCACGTTTCCCACCGCGAGGGTAACCAGCTTCTCGGGCTGCAAGTATTTCTGGGCCACGCGCAGCACGTCATCGGCGGCCACTGCCCGCAGCCGGTCGCGGTACTTCTCCCAGTAGTCGGCCGGCCTCTTAGTGTATTCGTCCGCGGCAAACGTCGCCGCCACGATCGACGGTGTGGCAAAGAACCGCGGGAAAATCTCCACCTCGTAATTGATCGCTGTGGCCAGCTCCTCGGCGCTCACCTTTTCCTTGCGGATCCGCGCGATCTCCTCCATCACGATCGCCGCCGCCTGCGCGCAGGTCGGACTCTTCGACTGGTAATGGGCACGGAACACCCCCTCATAATAGGTTCCGAAGGTCATGCTCGACGACGCGTCGTAGGCCAGCCCTTCCTCGGCCCGCACCCGGTTGGTAATCCGCGCGGTGAACTGCCCCGCCCCCAGGATCTGGTTCATAATGGCCAGCGCGTAAAGGTCCGGATTGTCTCGCGTCACCCCCAGGTGCCCGATCGACACCCGGCACTGGTTCACCTCCGGCTTGTGGATCATGTAGACGCCGGGCTTGAGCGTGTAATTCGGCTTCGGCACCGGCGGCACCGCGGGCTTCGTCCCGCCCCATCCGCGGATCACTTCTTCGAGCTTCCCCAGCATCTCCTTGCTATTGAAATCCCCCGATACCGCGAAGATGAAGTTCGCCGGGTGGAAATACTGCTTGTGAAACGCAATCAGGTCCTCCCGCGTGACTGAGTCGAGCGACGCCTGGGTGTTCTGCGCCGTCGAAAAATGCGAGGGCCCCCGCAGCAGCCGCGCAAACTCCCGCATCTCGATCTCGTCGGTCTTGTCGTTCCGCCGGGCCAGCCCTTGCAGCATCCGCGCTTTGGTGATCCCCAGCCGCTGCGCGTCAAACCCGGGGTTCCTCAGCATGTCGAAAAACAGCTTCATCGAGGCGTCCAGGTTCCGCGCCAGGCAATTCAGCCTGGCGATCCCTTCCGTGTCCGAGATCCCGCTGCTGATGTTGGCCGCCAGAAAATCCGCCTCTTCGTCGAAATCCCGCGCGCTCATCGTGGTCGTGCCGCCCGTCCGCAACTGGCCGCCCGCCAGCTCCGCCAGCCCCGTCTTCCCCGGCGGATCCAAATACTGCCCCGTGCGGATCGTCACCGACAAATTCACCAGCGGGAACACGTGGTCCTCAATCAGAAACGCCACCGCCCCATTCGACAGCACGTGCCGGTATTGCGCCGCCTTCGGCGCCTGATAATTCAGCGGCTCAAACTTCAGCAACCGCGGATGCGAAACAATCTCCGCCCCCCGCGCCACGCCGCTCAGCGCCACCAGCACCGCAACGCACCAAAAACTTTTGACTTTTGACTTTTGCCTTTTGCCTTTTGACTTGCCTTTGACCGCGACCCCCGTCATTTCCCCCCTCCGCCCTTGGTATAGTACACCGCGACGCTCCGGTTCTCCGTCGCAAAATACTGGTTCGCCACCCGCTGGATGTCCGCCGGCGTCACCGCTTGTAGCTTCTTCGGATACATGTTGATGGTCTCCCAGCTCCCTTGCGATTCGCTGACCAGCAGTTGCAGCATCAGCCCGAAATTCGATTGCAGCCGCCGGAAGTCAGCCGCCGCCTGCTGGTTCTTCACCTTTTGCAGCTCCCGCTCCCCCACCGGCGTCTTTTGCAGGGTCTCCAGCTCCTTGTAGAGGGCCTTTTCCAGGTCCAGCGGATCCTTGCCCTGCCGCGCCGTCGCCCGCATCTCGAAATAGCCCTCGTACTTCAACCCGTTCGAGCCCGCCGACGCATTGGTTGCGATCTGCTGCTCGAGCACCAGCGACTTATACAATCGCCCCGTCCGCCCGTTCAGCAGGTTGGCCAGCATGATCAGCGCCGGCTCGTCCACGTGGTTGTCGGCCACCGTGTGGTACCGGATATGCACCTCCGGGTTGGTCTGCGCGTAGGCGATCATCCGCTGCTCGGCGAGCTGCGGCACCTCGCGCGTCCGCACCGGCTCCGGATCCCGCAGCCCTCGCTTCAGCCGTCCGAAATATTGCTTTGCCAGCTCCTTCGCCTTCGCCGGGTCGAAATCCCCGAGCAGGCACGCAGTCAAATTGTTCGGCGCGTAGTAGACCCCGAAGTACGACTCGGCCTCCTGCTTGGTAATTCCCTCCAGGTCGCTCGGCCACCCCACCACCGGCCAGCCATACGGCGACGCCTGCCAGAACAGGCTCTCGAACTGCTCCTCGAACCGCCCCAGCGGCGTCGAGTCGGTCCGCATCCGCCGCTCTTCGTGCACCACGTCCCGCTCCGGGTAAAAGTCCCGGAACACCGGGTTCATCAACCGGTTCGACTCCATCCAGAACCACAGCTCCAGCTTGTTGGCCGGCACGTTGATGAAGTAGATGGTGAAATCGTGGTCCGTCCCTGCGTTCATGCTCGACGCCCCGGCGCTCCGGTAGATGCGGTCAAACTCGCTCTTGACCGTCAGTCCCCGTGCCTTCTGCACCAGCGCATCATATTTCTTGCGGAGCTCTTCGTAGCGCGCGCTGCGCGCCTTCGGATCTTTGATGTCGGACACCAACCCCCGCCGCTGCTTCTCGATGAGCGCCTCCTCCTCTTTCCGCATGTCCTCCCGCACCGCGTCCATCTCCGAGAGCGTCTTCAAGTCCTCCTGGATGTTCGTGGTCCCGATCGCATGCGTTCCCTTGAACATCATGTGCTCGAACAAATGCGAGATCCCGGTGATGCCCGGCCGCTCATTCACCGACCCCACTTTGGCCACCCACCCCGCCGACACATTCGGATCCCCCCGCCGCGGCAGCATCAACACCTTCATGCCGTTGTCAAGCTTAAACTCCTGAACCGGAACCTGCTGTCCAATTGCGGCAACTACCCATACCACCAAGCCCGCCAAAACTCGCTTCATCCTCAAGTTCTCCCTCAAATCACCAAATCGAAAAATCACCAAAATGACCTAGTACCCATTTACTTCTCTTGTGAAGTTCATCAGCGCCTCGTGCAGCTTCCGTCCTTGGGCATGCAGCGGATCGATCTCCCGCACGATCGCCAGCCGCCGCTCCAGTCCCCCTCCCAGCTCGATCTGGAAAAGCGCCTGCTCGGTGTGCCGCCGGTCCCCGTGGCACAAAATATCCATCGTGGCGCAGTCTGTACAGACGCCTTTCTTATTAATGAGTGAGCACCGGCTCTCGAGGTGGTCCGCCAGTGCCTGCCGCGCCTGCTGCAACCGGAACTGCATCACCACGGCCGATACCCCGAGCGCCTCGGCTGCCTCCGCCGCAGAAAACCCGTGGATCTCCACCAGCAGCAGCGCCGCCACCTCGTGCGGCGGCAGCGCCCGCCCCATGCAGGTGAAACAGAAATCAATATGTTCGCGGATTTCGTAACTGGCTTGCAGGCTTCTCTTGTGGATCTTGTGCAGCCTCCCCGGCGCCCCCGCCGCCCGTAGCAGCGCGTCCGGGTCCCACTGCGCTCGCCGGCGCAGGTATTCGAGCGCCGCCTCCACCCCCATCCGGAAGATCCACGCGCGGAATGACACGCCCTCCGGAATCCCCTCGATCCCTTCCAGCGCGCGAACCGCCGTCTCCTGCGCCAGATCCTCGGCGTCCAGCCGCGCCGCAGCCATACGGTACAAAAACGCCGTCAGCGGCCGCTCCACCGGCGCATATAGCTCGGCGAAGGCATCCCGGTCCCCTTGCCGGGCCCTCTCGATCAGCCCCGCTTCCGCAACTGCTGTCACCCTTCTATTCTACATATAGATCGCAGCGGGCCCGCACCGATCAGAACGGCGACTATGGTGTTAGCTCCAGTAGCTTCGGTCCAGGCTGCGATACTGCACCGCCTCCGCCAGGTGCTTGGCGCTGATCACCTCCGACTCCCCCAAATCGGCGATCGTCCGCGCCAGCTTCAGCACCCGGTCGTGCGCCCGCGCCGAAAGCCCCATCCGCTGCACGGCCATCTCCAGCGTTCGCTCCCCCGCCTCGTCGAGCGGGCAATATTTGCGGATCCACCGCGCCGGCAACTGCGCGTTGTAGCAGCCCCGCGCCTTCTGCACCTCCCGCGCCCGCATCACCCGCGCCCGAATCTCCGCCGACCCCTCCGCCGCCCCGTCCGACCGCATTTCCTTGTACCGCACCGCGGGAACCTCGATATGAATATCGATCCGGTCCAGCAGCGGCCCCGAAATCTTCCCCACATACCGCTGGATCAGCGGCGGCGTGCACCGGCACTCCCGCGTCGAGTCTCCGTAATACCCGCA
>JACQDI010000067.1 GCA_016201195.1 Acidobacteriota bacterium
CACGGGTCATGGAAAGGGTCCCGCCAGCGGCAGGAGAGGCGGCGGATCGCCGCGACGATCGGACTTGCTAGGAGATGCGCCATGCAGTGGGCGATTTCCTCCTTCGATCGGCACGGTCCGCGTGCGGGACTGGGTAGTCACGGTATGCACGCGACAAGGACTTGGCAAAGAGAAAGTTCCGAGCGCCTACGTCTAACAAAGCAGCCGGTCGAGGAGGATCGGGGCAGTACACCCTTGTGCAACCTCTGGACGGTTCAGAAGAGCCTCGCCCGATGACGGACGAGGAGTTGGATGACCCCAGCCGCATCCCGGCGGGTTGTGCCATTCTTTCCCATGACACGCTCTACTCACAGGGAGCAGCTTCTGACCCCGAGGAGCGGTGGTTCACTTGGAGAGGTAGGCCGTTCCCCTGTCCTCCGAACACGCACTGGAAGCCAGGCGTAAAGTCTGGGAAGATGGATCGGCTGTCACTTGCCAACAGGCTGATGCTGGTTGGGAATACGCCGCGATACAAGAGGCTCCTGAACGATTACGCCGTCGTAGAGCTTGATACCCAATTTTTGCCCGAAACAGCGACGCGATGCGATCGGTTGCTGTTGTGGCAACAGCCAAAGGGTGGTAGACCACTGGAGACAGAGTCTGGCATTTCGCTCCAGAGGGTCCACCACCATGAAAGAGTTTACCGTATCGTCAACGGTGCGCTACACGCCCATCGAGAAACTGTATGACTGTTTTATCGGGATCCTGGCGGGCGCCCAGGGGATCGCCGACATCAACCGCGTCCTACGTGCCGACCCGGCCCTCCAGGCCGCCTTCGGCCGCACTGCCTGCGCCGAGCAGTCCACGCTTCAGGATACGCTCGACGCCTGCACCCCACAGACCATCGCCCAACTGGAAGTGGCCTGGGAGGAACTGTTCCGGCTCCATAGCCGCGCTGGTTGCCATCCGTTCGCTCGGGAGTACCTGCTCCTGGATATCGATCTCACCGGCAACCCGTGCGGCAAGAAAGCCGCCTGTGCCACCAAGGGGTACTTTGCCGGGCAGAAGAACCGACGCGGTCGCCAGGTGGGACGCGTCTTGGCCACGGCCTACCGTGAGATCGTCGTCGATCGGCTCTTTCCCGGCCATACCGTCCTCATCGGCGCGCTGGAGGCGATGGTGCGGGCCGCCGAGGAGACGTTGAAGTTGACGCTGCCGCGGCGCTCGCGGACGATCGTGCGGATCGATGCTGGAGGTGGCAGCGTGGAAGCGGTCAACGGACTGCTTTCCCGAGGCTATGAGGTGCTGTGCAAGGACTTCTCGACGCGACGGGCCAGAAACCTGGCCAAGACGGTAACGGTCTGGTATCCCGATCCCAAGGAAGCCGGGCGAGAAGTGGGCTGGGTCGAAGAGCCGGCCACGGCCTACGTCCGCCCCGTGCGACGCGTGGCGGTGCGTCACCGCAAGCGCAACGGGCAGTTCGGGATCGAAGTGCTGATCACGACGGCGCCCATGGCGGAGCTGTTCGGGTGGACCGGGACCCCCAGCAACCAGATGGGGGAGCCCCAGGCCGAACTGTTGGCGATCACGCACAGCTACGATCAGCGCGGGGGCGGGTGTGAGACGAGCTTCCGGGAGGACAAGCAAGGGTTGGGGATGGGGAAGCGGAACAAGAAGCGGTTCGAGGGGCAACAGATGCTCGTCGCCTTGGGAGCGCTGGCCCACAACGTCTTGGTGTGGGCGAAGGAATGGCTGCTGCCGACCGCCCCCCGACTGAAGAAGTATGGAGTGGAGCGGCTGGTGCGGGATGTGATGGGGATCCTGGGCCGGGTGGAGTGGGAGCCGCAGCAGCGAGTGAGCCGCATCCTGCTGACGGAGGCGAACCCGCTGGCCCACCATCTGCTGCCGGGGCTGCAGCAGATGGTGGCGGGGATGGGTGTGGTCGTGGGACTGGGCCCGCCCTGACCGACCGCTCTGTTGGCTCCTCGTGCTCATCGGTGCGCTATTTCGGGCAAGAATTTGGTGACAGCGCCCGAGACCCGGACGCGCGCCCGAAGGTTCTTGAAGGCTCCGGTGCCGAACAGCACGCCGTTGGCGCCCGCGGGCGGAATGGCGCCCGTGATGTGCGTCGGCGGTCCCGGGACGTCCGCCGTCA
>JACQDI010000703.1 GCA_016201195.1 Acidobacteriota bacterium
ATATCAGCAAGGCCTAAAGGATCTGACCGCCGCCTCGGACCTCGCCGAGGGCTTGTTCAACAACGTGGACCGGCCCCCCGTGCGCGACGCCGGCGGGCGCGTCCTTTACGAGGGCCAGGCGCTCCCTCACTTCAACGAGGTCGATGAATGCGCCGGCCTCGACGCTCTGGTCACCAATCGCGTTTGGCGCCGGCTGGGCTTCGATCCGGAGACTACGTTGCACGACGTGCGCTACGGGGAAGCGTATCCGGTCAACGGCGGTGAGGAGTTCGTGTGGGTGTTCGAAATCAGCGGCGCCGCGCCGCCCCAGCACTTCATCGGCGGCTTCGCAGGCGCAGTGAGCGAGCGCCAGCCGCCCATGTATTTTCGCCTCGGCGGCGGGACGCTGAAGGGCGTCAGCAAGCCGGGCGAGATCGTCTGGAGCCGCATCTTTGTCGACCAGGGAGCGCTCAATGCGCCCCGCGAAGAGACCGAGCGCCGCTGGCAGATCACCACGCCGCAGTGGCCCATCATGCACGCGGTGACCTACGGGGTCTCACGCGACCAGATGATGGCCCGCCACAAGGCTAACCACATTCAGGTCGCCTACGCACCAAGCGCCGAGGCCGCCAACCTCGCTTTAGCCGCCAAGGCCGCAGCGTTCCGCGAGCTGGGGCTCGACGTTAGTGTCTGCGGCACGAATCACGGGATGTAGTCAGGAGTCGGCAGCCGGGAGTCAGAGGTCCAATCGTGGGACCGATCTGTTACGATCGGCCCATGGCCCGACGGTATTTTGACGAAATCCAGGAAGGCGAGCAATACATTACGCCCGGCGTGACGGTGACCAACTACCATGTCATGCAGTTCGCCGGGCTGTCGATGGATTTTTTCGAGCTGCACACCAGCGACGAGTTCGCACGCCAGACCCAGTTCGGGCGTCGGGTGGCGCACGGCCTGCTGGGGCTGGCGCTGGCCGACGGCCTCAAGAACCGCTCCGATTTCCAGGTCCATGCCATCGCCTCGCTCGGCTGGAACTGGGAATTCGCAGCGCCGATCTTTCTGGATGACACGATCCACGTGCGGCTCCAGGTCAAGGAGAAGCGCGCTTCACGCAGCAAACCCGACCGCGGCGTGGTGGTGCTGGCGCTCGAGGTGATCAACCAGCGGGGCGAGGTGGTGCAAAAGGGCGAGAACCGGCTGATGGTTGAGCGGCGCGGGTAGTACAGGGTATATTCAGTCTGCCCACCGGAGGGGCGCTGATGCAAGGGCTGATGATGGACTACCCGCTGACCCTGCACCATTTTCTGGAGCGGGCCGGGCGGTTGTTCCCGTACAAGGAGATTGTCTCGAAGACCGCCCACGGTCTCGCCCGGTACACCTACGCGGACTTCTACCAGCGGGTGCACCGGATGGGGCGGGCGCTGCGGCGCCTGGGCGTTGCGCCCGGCGACCGCGTCGGGACCCTGGCCTGGAATACGTCGCGTCACCTGGAGCTCTACTTCGCGATCCCCTGCTATGGGGCCGTTCTCCATACCCTGAACCTGCGGCTGCCGAAGGACCAGCTCACCTACATCATCAACCACGCCGAAGACCGGGTGATCTTTGTGGATACGTCACTGGCGCCGGTACTGGAGGAGATTCGGAGCGAGATCCCCTGTGTGAAGCATTTCGTGGTCATGGACGACGGGGGAGGAGAGACGGAGCTCGCGCCGCGGGTGGATTACGAGGACCTGATCGCCTTCGAGCAGGGGAGCCCGGAGGCTTACGCGGCGAAGGAAACCGATGCGGCGGCGATGTGTTACACCTCGGGGACGACCGGGAACCCCAAGGGGTCGGTATATAGCCACCGAGCCATCTTTCTGCACAGTTACGGGCTGACGATGGCCGACACCTTCGCTCTGAGCGAGCGCGACACGCTGTTGCAGATCGTTCCCATGTTTCATGCCAACGGCTGGGGGCTGCCGTTCGCGGCGGTGATGACCGGGGCCAAGATCGTGCTGCCCGGGAGGCATCCGCAGATTCGCGACCTGGCCGAGCTGATTCAGGGCGAGCGGGCGACCATCATGGGCGGCGTGCCGACGATCTGGATCGGGATCCATGATTTGCTGCAGCAGGAGAAGTTCGACCTGTCGAGCGTCCGCATGGCGGCCACCGCCGGCTCGGCGATCCCGCGGCAGGTGCTGGAAGTATTCGATCGCGAGTACGGGATGCGGCTGGTGCAGGCATGGGGGATGACGGAGACGACGCCGATCGCAACTGTATCGGTGCTAAAAGGCCGCCTGGAGGCGAAGCCGGAAAATGAGCGGTACGCGATTCGGGCCAAGCAAGGAATCTCCGTAGCCGGCGTCGATCTGCGCGCGGTCAACGGCGAAGGGCGCGAGGTTCCCTGGGACGGCCAGACCATGGGGGAGCTGCAAGTGCGCGGCCCGTGGATCACCTCCGGCTACTACAACGATCCGCGCAACGCGGCGTCGTTTATGGACGGCTGGTTCCGCACTGGCGACGTAGTGACCATTGATTCGGAGGGCTACATCCAGATCGCGGACCGCACCAAGGACCTCATCAAGAGCGGGGGCGAGTGGATCTCGAGCGTCGAGCTGGAGAACGCCATCATGGCCCATCCCAAGGTGCTGGAGGCGTGTGTGGTGGCCGTGCCGCATCCCAAGTGGCAGGAGCGGCCGGTGGCGGTGGTGGTGCCGCAGGCGCGCTACAAGGGCCAGATCACCAAGGAGGAGATCCTGGAGTTCCTGGCGGCGCGGACAGCGAAATGGTGGCTGCCCGATGACGTGATCTTCCTCGACGCGATCCCCAAGACCAGCGTGGGAAAGTTTGACAAGAAGGTACTGCGAGAACAGTTTAAGAACTACCGGTTGCCGGGGGCGGGCCAGTGACGCCGGGGGCAGCCGAGCTGCCGCGCAAGCTGAACCTGCTGGATACGGCCCTGCTGCTGGTGGGCGCCGTGATCGGCTCGGGAATCTTCGTTGTGCCGAGCCTGATCGCCCGGCGCATCGCTGAGCCCGGCTTGGTGATCGCGGTGTGGATCTTCTCGGGGCTGTTGGTGCTGTGCGGGGCGCTCACGCTGGCCGAGCTGGGGGCCATGCTGCCGCAGGCCGGGGGCATGTACGTCTACATCCGAGAAGCCTACGGCCCGTTCTGGGGGTTTCTCTATGGCTGGACCAACTTCCTGGTGGTGATCGCCGCTCCCATCGCCGCCCTGAC
>JACQDI010000721.1 GCA_016201195.1 Acidobacteriota bacterium
ATCGTGCCATGATCCTCGATGCGGCCATTGATCACCGGGGCGATGCGGATGCGGCGGTCCAGCACCACCGCCAGCCGGTTATTAATGTTGGCTTCCGTGTAGCGGGCGAATCGCTGGCCAGCTTCCACGGACAGGCTGAATTCGGTTTCCCACGACCGGTTCTGATTGTTCTGGACTTCACGGGCGTTGCGCAGATCGCGGCCGGTGATGACCGGGGTCCGCGTCACCAGGTACCAGGTCTCCTGGCCCGGGGCGGTCTCCCCCCGATCGACGGACTTGAGGACCTCCGTGTTTTCCGGCAGAACCCCGCCGTGCGCGGCCAGCGCCGCGTCCACTGAGGGGTAGGGCCCGCCCTTGACTTCCTTGTATTCGAGCAGGGCGGTGGTCTGCATGATCTCCTTGACTCGCGCCGGGTCGTCCACGCCGGGCAACTGTACCAGGATCCGGTAGTCGTCCCCACCGCCGTAGGGTTGGATGGTCGGTTCGGTCAGCCCCAGGCCGTTGATCCGGTTGTCGATGGTCCTGACCGACTGCTGCACCGTGTCCGCCTTGAGCTGGCTCAGCGCGGCCGGCTTCATGGTCATCCGCCAGGTAGTCGAATCGACCGGGGAGTAGAGCCACTCGGGGTACTTGTCATCGATCAGGCCCTTGAAGTCGCTCGAGCGGTTGGAAGCCACTCCCTGCACGCGGATCTGGATGGCGTCGGCTTCCTCAATTTTCTGGGGGTCGTTGCGGTCGATCGCAGTGAAGGGGATGTTCTGACGGCTGAGGTCGGTTTGCAACCGCTCCCTGGTGGCGTCGGCGGTGGCGCGGATCGCGTCCTGCACCTGGACCTGCAACACCAGGTGGGAGCCGCCCTTCAGGTCGAGGCCCAGGCGGATCCGCTTCTGAACGTTCGAGTACAACTCGGCCTTGGAGCGGGGCAGTTCGATGATGCCGTACACGCACCCCAGCACCACCACGGCAATGAAAATCGTCTTATACAAGAGGCTTCGCGACATGGGTTACTTCTTCTCCTCCCCCAGGACGCTGGAGACGGCCGTGCGGACAATTGTTAGCTTGACATCACCCGGCTTGACGCGCAACACGACGGTATTGTCCTCGTTCAGGCCCACGATAGTGCCAATGATCCCACCGCTGGTGACAACCTGGTCCCCGTTCTTTAAGCTGGCCAGCATCTGCTTCTGTTTCTTCTGCCGCCTCTGCATGGGCATGAAGAGCACAAAGTAGAAGATGACGAAAATCAGAATGAAGGGAAGGAACTGCCCCAGCCCCGGCGCGGGGGCCTGTTGCAGCATCGCCATGGCGGGCAGAGTCGTCATTTCCAGTCGAGGACAGGCTACAACACCTGACCTACGCAAAGCTACTCCTCACTCACCCTCTGGGAACTGAAGGAATTCAGAAGATTCGGGAGATTGCCAAACAATATAGAGTGCCTGATTTGGCGCATCCTGTCAAGGTATGCAAACACATTATGATAGCTGGCCAGAGTAGAGAAGAGGATCTCCCCGCTTAAGAACAGGTGGCGCAGGTAGGACCGGGAGTACCGGGAGCAGGTCTGGCAGGGGCACTTTTCGTCGATGGGGCGGGGGTCGTCCCGGTACTTCTGGTGCTTGATGACCACCCGGCCGCAAGATGTAAACAAGTAGCCATTCCGGGCGTTGCGGGTGGGCAGCACGCAATCCATCATATCGATTCCCCGGGCTACATATTCACCCAATTCATCCAGCATCCCCACGCCCATGCAATAGCGGGGGCGGTCGCGAGGCAACAGGTCCTCGGTGGCCTCCACCATCTCGAGGCTCACCGAGCGGGGCTCCCCCACCGAGAGCCCTCCGAGGGCGTAGCCATCGGCGTCGAGATCCGCCAGGCGGCAGGCGCACTCCCGCCGCAGGTCGCGGACCATTGATCCCTGGACGATGGAAAACACCCCGTCGCGCAGATGGGCCAACCCTCGCTCAGCCCAGCGGGCCGTGCGCAGCATGGACCGCCGCGCATGCTCGTGTGTGGTGGGATACTCGGTGCACTCGTCGAGCACCATCTTGATATCGCTGCCGAGGGCGGCCTGAACATCCAGGGTCGACTCGGGGGTGAAGCGGTGCTCGGCGCCGTCCAGGTGGGAGCGGAAAACCACGCCATCATCGGTGATCTTCCGCAAGGCGCTGAGGCTGAACACCTGGAAGCCGCCGGAGTCGGTGAGGATGGCGCGCGGCCAGCTCATGAACTGGTGCAATCCCCCCAGGCTGGCGATCAGCTCAGGCCCGGGCCGGATCAGGAGATGGTACGTGTTGGCCAGGATAATGCGGGCATCGAGGTCCTGCTCGAGCATCTGCTGGGTCAGGCCCTTGACTGAGCCCAGGGTGCCCACCGGAATGAAGACCGGGGTTTCGATGGTCCCGTGCGGGGTGTGGAGCAGGCCGGCGCGGGCGCGGGTATGGGAGCACTCCCGGATCACCTCGAACCGTATCGTGCGCTGCGTCATCCCAGCCAGGCTTTGCCGATCGCCACGTACAACGCCCAAGGGATCAGGACAACGAGTAGCGCGGCCCCTCTGCTCTTGCCGGTGAGCCGGGAGATGCCAATGGCCATCAGCGCGATCACCCAGAACGAGAACAGATCGAAGCTCGATGCGACCATGTAGAGCTTGTGCTGCTCGGCTTGGTCAAAGAGAAAACTGGGGTTCGCCATGACAACGTTACGCAGGTCGACCGCATCCGGTTCTTTCGCCAGCAGGATAGGAATCCCGATGAGGCTGGAGACCGCGAG
>JACQDI010000722.1 GCA_016201195.1 Acidobacteriota bacterium
AAAGATTTGCGGTGGCGGAGACGCTTGCGCATTTGGAATATATGCGGCGGCAGGGGCGAGTTTCGGCGCAGAGGGAGAATGGGGTGACGCGGTGGAGGAAGGGGGGATAGGAAATGCAAGGCAAAAGGCAAAAATCAAGGATGCTTCGCAGCATTTTCTTAAGAAAAGCCCCCTTCCTTGATTTTTGCCTTTTGCCTTTTGCACTTTGCCTTTTGCCTTGGTTTTTCTCTGCGCCAGCCTTGGGGCAAACTGACACTACATTCCGCGGGAGGAGGGCCTGGCAACTCGAAAACGACAAGCTCCGCGTCACGGTGCTGAAGGGCGGAGGCCACATCGCCGAGCTGGTGCTGAAGAATCCTCCCAACGGCAAAGAAGTAAACCCGCTGTGGATCCCTCCGTGGCCCTCGATCGAGCCGTCGGCTTATGACCGCGAGAAGCACGGCTCGATCTACGGAGCCGATTCCGAGGCGCCCACACTCTCGGGCATCATGGGGCACAACGTGTGTTTCGACTACTGGGGTGCGCCGTCGGAGGCGGAGTTCAAGGCCGGCCTGAGCTATCACGGCGAGGTGTCGACGCTCGAGTGGACCAAGACCGGCGATGCTACCTTCCGTGCCGATTTGCCGCAGGGGCGCACCTCGCTTACCCGGACCCTGCGCCTCATCCCGGGCCAGCCGGTTCTCTATTTCGAGGAGACCGCCGAGAACCACAGCCCGTTCGACCGCCCGTTCGGATGGGTTCAGCACGTGACCTTCGGCCCGCCGTTTGTGGATGCGAAGAGCAGTTTCTTCGATGCCTCGGCGACGCGAGGCGAGCGGCGGCTGGGGTCGCAGACGCGGGAGTTCAACTGGCCGGCAGAGGGGGACCAAAATTTCCGCCGCTTCTCGTCGGCCGTGCGCAGCGCCGACATGGCCTACCTGCTGCTCGACCCGAAGCGGGACGTGGAGTTCATCGCCGCCCTCAATACCGAATACCGGCAA
Source organism: Acidobacteriota bacterium (assembly GCA_016201195.1). Lineage (GTDB taxonomy): Bacteria > Acidobacteriota > Terriglobia > Bryobacterales > JACQDG01 > JACQDI01. The sequence continues at coordinate 981 of JACQDI010000722.1, forward strand.
CTGGTCGCCTACATTTTCCAGAGCGGCGATTTTCCGTGGCTCAATTTGTGGGAGCAAAACCGCAGCCGCATGGAGCCGCCGTGGAACGGCGAAACCCGCACCCGGGGCATGGAGTTCGGCAACACGCGGATTAGCGGCACGTTGCGGAACTATTTCCGGATGCCGGCCCTGTGGAACACCCCGACCTTCGGATGGCTCGAAGCCAAAGCGCAGCGGACGGCGCGCTATCTCGCGGTGGTGGTCCCCATCCCTGCCGGCTTCGATGGCGTCCGCGACATTCGTCTGGTCGGCAGGGAGATCGTCATCGAAGGCATCCACGGGGAAGCGCCGATCCGGGTGCTGTTCGATTCATCGCTGTTCTGAGCAACGCTTTGAGCGGCTGGAACTTTTTTCACTGTGTCCAGTCCGGAGCCAGGTCGTTTGCTGTTTCTGTGCGGCTAGTGGCTCGCCCGGGCCTCCACATCGAGGCGGAAGGCTATACTGGGCGGCGAGATATTCACTTGGGCTGCGGCTTCCTCGCAAACCCGGCCGCCGGATTTCCGCCGCAAATTTGCGACGGAGTCCAACCCTTTTGCTGTCCATAACTTAGCCAGCCGGGCGGCGACGAGGGCCCGCTGGGACTCGTTCCGATGCCGCCGGTGGAGGTTCAAACTGGCCGCCGGGTGGCTCGTGGTGACAGCCGCAGCAACGGGCGGAAGCGAAGGGCGAGAGGCTCATACATCCACAGGCCAAGCCGACTCTCGCCTGCCACGCCTACGTTATCCGTTCCGACGCGTCCGCCGCGTCAATTTCCTCGAATAAGACCTTATGGCCGGCAACGGGCGCGGGCCCGGGCCCCGTTCAGGCGTTGATCGGCCGCCACTGCGGCGTTATCGCGGGTCATCGAGCTGCGCCATTTCGACGTCGCCGAGGAGTGTTCGCAGCAGAAAGGATATTTCTTACCATTAACTGGAGAGTCGGGTACTACTGCCAGTTATTTCCGCCGAGCTTCGAGTCAAAACGCATCGAGCAGTTGCCCGCCGGCAGATTACGACGTTTCCACCGTTCTTGTTTTCGCCCGCGATCTGCCGCGCCGGCCAGCCTCGCCACCCAAGGCGCACCCAGCAGCTCGCCCACACCTCC
>JACQDI010000723.1 GCA_016201195.1 Acidobacteriota bacterium
GACCTGATCCTGGATGGCGGGGCAGTTTCCGGCGCGGGCGCCACTACTGTGGATATTACCGAGCCTTACTGGCGTATCATCCGCGAGGGCGCGCTCAGCGAAACGGAAATCGCCGAGTGTTTGAGGAGGTAGGGCGGCCCCCCGGGGTCGCAGCCGGCCCTCGGCCGGTTCGCCTCGGCAGGCCGGGGGACATGGCTACCTCCAGCCAATTCTCGAAAAATTGCTTGACATTCGCATTTCTTCGTACTAATTTATTAGTATGAGACCCCGGAGCACGATCCTAACCGAGCAGGAACTGGAGATCATGAAGATCGTCTGGCGGCTGGAAGAGGTCACCGTGCGGGACGTCTACGAGGCGATGCTCGAGCGCCGCAAGGTTGCCTACACCACCGTGATGACGATGATGAACATCCTCGAGCAGAAGAAATACCTCAAGAAGTCGCAGAACGATCGCGCCTACGTCTACCGCCGGGCGCGCCCTCAGCGCCAGGTCATCAAAGGCATGGTGCGGGAATTCGTGGACCGGGTCTTTAACGGCTCGGCCGAGCCACTGCTGGTCCATCTGGTCGAGGACCGCCGCCTCTCGGCGAAGGACCTCGAGGACCTTACGCGCATGATGGGGAAGAACTCATGAACACGCTGTTCTGGCTCCACAATCTGGCCGCCTGGTGCCTGCAGATCACGCTGCTGGTCCTGGTAGGCGCGCTCTTGCCGCTTTGCTTGCGCCTGCGGGCGGCCCGCGCCAGGCTGGCCTGCTGGCAACTCCTGTTGGCCGGCTGCCTGTTGCTCCCCGCCCTCCAGCCCTGGGAGCCCCCGGCGCTTACGTCCACGGCGACGGTTTCCCTGGGGATCGCGACCACGGCCGCTTCCCGACCTCCTGCGGGTTCCTGGCTTCCCTCGGCCCCCGAGATGATGCTGCTCCTGCTCGGTGCGGGGATCCTCACGCGGGCTGTGTGGCTGGCGCTCGGCTTCTGGAGGCTCTCGCGCTACCGTCGCCAAGCTACCCTTCTCTCTCCCGTCCCGGAAGCTGTGGAATCCCGGCAGGCCCAACTCGGCGTGTGGCCCCAGGTCTATATTTCGGCCGGCATTGCAGGGCCGGTCACCTTCGGAATCCGGGACGCGGTGATTCTGCTGCCCCGCCGGTTCCTGGAGATGCCGCCTTCCGCGCAGGACGCGATCGCCTGCCATGAGCTGCTGCACGTGCGCCGGCGGGACTGGGCGTTTATGGTTCTGGAGGAGTGCGTTCGCGCGGTCTTCTGGTTTCATCCGGCCATCTGGTGGCTGCTCGGACAGATCCAGCTTGCCCGGGAACAGGCCGTCGATCACGAGGTCGTTCGACTGACCAGCGCGCGCGAGCCGTATCTGGACGCGCTGCTCTCCATCGCCGCCGCCAAGGCCCAACCGGATTTGGCCCCGGCCCCGCTATTCTTGCGAAAGCGCCATCTCGCTCGGAGGGTGGCGTCCATTCTGAAGGAGGTTTCCATGTCCCGACGCCAAGTGGCGTTTGCCTTGTTTTCAGCCTTTGCGATTCTCATTCTCGCCGGACGGGTGGCAGTATGGGGGTTCCCGCTCCAGGCCCCGCTTCCGGATGAGAGGTACGTCACCGTTGACACCAGCGGGGCGAGCCTGCTGCATCGCTCGCCGATCGAGTACCCGCGCGAAGCGCGCCTGAAGAAAATCCAGGGGCAAGTGGTGCTGGAGGTCAGCATCGACCAGGCAGGCCTGGTCTCCGACGCCCGCGTGATCAGCGGCCCCGAAGAGCTGCGCCGGGCCGCGCTGCAATCGGCCCTGCAATGGCACTACAACACGAAGGAGATGTCGCTGCCGGCCAAGACGCAGGTCACTCTCCAGTTTCGCCTGCCCGAGCTGGATCCGATGGCCCAGGCCGAGGTGAGGGGCCGCGCCGCCATCCTGCCCCGATCCGAGCCGCTGCCCCCCGGCGCGCAAATGCCCGCACCACCCCCGCCACGGCCCATGCCCCGCAAGGAGATGGGCGTGCTGAAGCGCGTGGAGATCGAGGGGCTTCCGCAGACGGCCCGCCAGGACCTGCTCAACCGCCTCCCAGTGCGTGAAGGAGATCCTGTCACACCCGAAGCCATAGCCCGCATCAAGCAAGTTGTAGCCGAAACCGACGAGCACCTGGTGATGGGGCTGGCGCAGCTCGAGGGCGGCACGGTTCTGCGTATCTCTCTCCGCGATCAAGGGCCGGTTGCTGTCCGCGTAAGCCCCCTCGGACCGGCCGCCGCCTTAGCCCCCTCGCCGGCACGTATTCGGGTGGGCGTAAACGTCCAGGCACTCAACCTGGTCGAGCGGCCCATGCCCGTGTATCCTCCGCTGGCCAAGCAGGCGCGCATCCAGGGCACCGTACGCTTGAACGCGGTCATCGGCCGGGATGGCCGGGTGCAAAGCCTGGAGGTGGAAAGCGGCCAACGTTACTGAGCCCGGCGGCGATTGATGCGGTCAAGAACTGGGTTTACAGGCCGACGCTGCTGAACGGTGACCCGGTGGAAGTAATCACGCAGATCGACGTGAACTTCAAGCTGGCGGGCGAGCCACCGGCCCCGTAAGCGTTCCCCGCTGTAGTAATCTGTCCCTGATGCCGGGGAAAGTCTACGATCATCGTAGGAACTGGAGCGTGCGGCGGCTGGGCGGCCAAGGAACTCACCGAGAAGGGGCTGGAGGTGCTGGTACTCGACGCTGGGCCCATGCCCGTCCCTGGCCGCGACTTCGCCCAGCACAAGTGGCCGTACGAAAAACCTCTTCGCGGCTTAGGCGGGGGCCCTGGCAGGCGGCGCGCCCGCTCCCCCGAGCAGGTCCCCCTGGTCTGGACCGACCATCCCGATCGTCCCTACACCACCGAGCCCGCCAAGCCGTTCCGCTGGGTACGCTCCCGGGTGGTCGGTGGACGCACCTTGCACTGGTCGCGCGCCTCCCACCGGTTCAGTGGTTTCGAGCTCCAGGCCGCCAGCCGGGACGGCTACGGCGACAACCGGCCGCTTCGCTACGCCGATCTCGCCCCTTACTACGATCGCGTGGACCGGCACATCGGGGTCAGCGCCTACAAGGAAGGTTTCCCACAGTTGCCCGACGGGATCTTCCAGCCGGGGATGCCCTACAACTGTGCCGAGCAAATCTTCGTGCGAGCCGCGCGCCGCATGGGCCTGCCCGCCACGCACCGCCGCGTGGCCCAGTTGACGCGGCCGCTCAACGGCCGGCCCGCCTGTCACTACTGCGGGGCATGTGGCCAGGGCTGCGACGTCGGGGCCACGTTCAACTCGGTGGTCTCCACCCTGGCCCCGGCCGAGAAATCGCGCAAGATGACGTTGCGGCCCGATTCCATCGTGCGGGCCGTGCTAATGGGCCCTGACGGGCGCGCCCGCGGCGTCTCCTACGCGTGAAAATCGACCCGCAGCGGACCGACGCCTGGGGCATCCCTGTGCTGAGGATCCTCTGCACCCACAGCGACAAGGAGCGGGCACTCTACCAGGACGCGCTGGAAATGATGAAGGAGTTGATGCACGCTGTATTGGAAAGGGTTCGCAATCAGTGCCTTAGTTTAGAGGGATTGAAGAATAGTTGCCGGTGCGGCGGACTGGTCACGAAAGGCTGAAGTTGGCGACGAAGGCAGGATGTTACGACGTATCGGCGTGGGTTATCATGGGTCAGCGTCGGGCATCATGTGTACGGGACTCCAGCAATACTTGAAGGCGCTTCAAAGTTACGCGAGCGAGGTTTGCGTGCCAGGGCTGGATGTGGTTTCAGGCCCTCTGCCGCTTGATGAGATCTTCGTCGAGCCGCAAGTTCACTTGCAGACCGTAACCATCGAGCGAAAAGGACCGGTGTCGGTCGAGGCAGCGGAGGCCCCCTACGGGCGGGGGCGCTGGCACCCGCATCTCGGAGCGTCGCCAGAGCCTGCCGGGCGCGTCTTGCCGAGCAGGAAGCGCGTCGTCATACTGGGGGAACCAGGCCAGGGCAAGAGCATGCTGTTGCGTCAATACGCGGTGTCGCTGGCTGGGGACGTGGTGCACGGCCGCGTGCCGCTGCTAGCGGAGCTCGGGCGAAAGCGGGGGAAAACCGAAGACGCGTGCGAGGAACACCGGTGGTTGCACGAGCGGCTGCCGGAGGCGGTGAAGGAGGCGCTGGGAAGAGAAGGCTGGGGGAGGGTCTGTGCGGCTATCGTGTCAGGCGATGCGAACATTCTCCTCGACGGCCTCGATGAGCTGGAGCCAGAGGCGCAGGCGCAGGTGCGAGAACTGGCGGGCGTGCTGGCGAGCCGGGGAAACCAGGTGATCCTTTCCTCGCGGCCACATATTTATCGGCTGGGGCCGCTGGGCGGCTTTGAAGTATTCGAGCTGCGGGAACTGAAATGGGAACAAATCACGCACCTGGCCGAGAGCCTGTGCCGGGCGCTCGCACCCCAGCTTGGTGGCGACCAACAGGTGGCGTGCCAGAAGGTGCTTGACGCAGCGCAAGGGCCGGCAGCGGAGCTGGCACGAAATCCACTGCTGCTCTCATTCTTGTGCCTGACCGCCGTTCGTCGGCAAGCCAGTGGCGATGTGTCGGGTTTCGCTACAAGACCCGCACCTTTGATTCGTGATTGCGTGGAAGCGCTGGTGGAGTGGCACCGCACGCATAGGCCTGCGCATAGGTGGCCCACGGAACTCGACGGCCCGGCAGTGACCCGCATCCTGGGATCGTTGGCGCTCGAGACTTTCCGCAGCGGCAGGGGCGTGATCCCGGCTGAGGCGCTCGAGAAACTGGCTGAGCCGCAGAAGAAGCATTTCGTGCAGCACCTCCTGGCGGCGCGTTTTGTGGAGCGGAGGAATGGCGACTACACCTTCCCGCTCGAAACGTTTCGGGAGTACTTTGCAGCCCAGGCAGTCGCGGCCAGTACCGATCCCTACGCCGTGGTGAAACGTTACCTGCACCGGCCGGCCTGGGAGCGGGTGATCCTTTATGCGGCGGGAAGCCTGGAGCGAACCAGAGCTTCCCGATTGGACCTGCTTTGCCCGCCGCTGAGCCGACTGCTGGTGAAGACCGTCGCTCCGCTGCTGCGGGTGGCAGCCAGCCTCCTGGGGGACATTAGGGACACTGCCAGAGAGGTGGCCAGTGCTCTGGGGAGAGAGGTGCGCGGTCCGTTGGAGCGCTGGCAGGCGGAGTCGCGCCAATCGGTCGAGTTCTTTCTGGTTTCCATCCTGCGGCACTGTTACTGGTACGACCTGCGACATGGGTACCGTTATGAGAGGATTTTGGGGCGTGACCTGCGGCTGGCGGCGCGGTGCGCCGGCGGGGTCGTGGATTGCCCGGAGCGGTTGGTTAAGCGGCTGGTGGGGTCACTTATTCGCAAAGACCCAGGGCGATGGTGGCGAGTGATGCGGGCTCTCGTTAGTGCGCTGAAGGCAAGCTCTTGGTTGGAGTACTCTCTCGGATTGCTGCATCGGGGAACCGACGCTTTCCACGACGCGCTGGGAGAAGCCTCGACGTGCCCAGAGGTGCGGCGGTACCTGATCAAGCTGATGCAGCACCCAGACTCCAAGGTTAGGCACCCTGCGGGCCTCGCCCTGCTAAGGGTGGCTGCCTCAGACTCCAGTGTACGAAAATGCTTTGAGGGGCTGAATGTAAAGGAAGGCGACCTTCTAGAATCCATGATCAAGACTCAGGCGTTAGAAGTGGAAGGCCGAGAGTCGGAAAGATCTGATTACTCCTGGATAGGTCCGGCTGTCGCCGACGCGCTGCAGGGATCCGCCGATGAGCTGGGCCAGTCGCTGCGAGAGTTTCTAGAGGCTGATCCGGAGTACTGGGAGGAGCTTCATAGAGCGCTACAGGAAGCAGCTTCGCAACCCGCCGGACAGCAACGCTTCTTGGAGCTTATTCTCTATCACGACAACGACGTTCGTGACGCTGCAGTGAGGGCACTGAAGTCCGTGGCTTCCGAGGCTGACCTACAGAAGCGCCTCCTTGAGCTGACGCGGCATAAGGACGACCCGGTGCGCCATGCCGCGGTACGGGCGCTGGAGCCTGTTGCTGCTGAGCCCACCGTCCGCGAGCGGCTCCTTGAGCTGACGGGGGATAAGTACGCCTTGGTGCGCAGAGAGTCCGCCCGAGCACTGGAGCCTGTTGCTGTGGAACCCGCCGTCCGCGACCGGCTTCTCGAGCTGACGCGGGAAGAGGACGCCTCGGTGCGCAGCGCTGCAGCGTCGGCGCTGCAACGGGTAGCTTCCGACCCCCATCTTCCGCAAGCCTTCCGCCGCGCGCTGAGGCGGGCCGCGCTGCGGCTGGCGACGGAAAGCAGCGAGGGCTGGGGCCTTCTGGAAGCAGTCGTGCGGGATATCGAGTGAGCCGCCGGCGGCGAGATCGTGCAGGCCGGCGGCGGAATCGGCACGCCGGGAGGGCTGATCCACGAGGTGGGAACCTGCCGCATGGGGCAGGATCCGAAAACGAGCGTCTTAGACCCGTTCTGCCGAATGCACGACGTCCAGAACGTCTACGTCTTCGGGGGCGGGCCCTTCGTCAGTTCAGGGCGCCACCACGCCACGCTCACCATGATGGCGCTCACCGTCCGCGGCTGCGACCACCTGGTCGAACAAGCCCGCCAGGGCGCGCCATAGCCTTAAGAGCCCACGCAAGGGTTTTCTTTGCGTCTTTGCCTTCTTGGCGTCTTGGCGTGGGCCTTTACTTGGCTTTCTTCGGTGAGATGATGACGTGCATCAGGCGGCCCTCCATGCGGGGGCGCCCCTCCACCACGCCATACTCCGACACCTCCA
>JACQDI010000724.1 GCA_016201195.1 Acidobacteriota bacterium
GCGAGCCTGGCCGGGGGGAGCTTGAGGTCGCGCGCGGAGAAGAACGCGCCGCCGCTTTCCCGGGCCAGCTTTTCAAACAGGCTCCGTTCGGCACCGACCACGTACACCGGGAAAATCGAAATCTGGTTCTGGCGGGCGAGCTTCAGCACGTCCGCTTCCTTGGTCCGGCTGTAGCCTTCGACCCCCGCCGAGAGGATCACGATCACCTTGCGGCCCACCGTGTTTTGAAAGCCTCCGTCGGCGGCGGCGTAGAGGGCGTCGACCACGCGCGGTGAGTTGCCGTATCGCACGCTGCGCAGCGCCTTCTTCAGCAGCTCCTTGCTGGAAGTGAAATCCTGAATCAGGTCGGCGGAGCTGGCGAAGGAGACGATGGCCATCTGCTCCTTGGGCTCGAGGCCGCCGATGAACGCTTCGCCCAGCGGCGCCACCATGCCGCCCACCAGGCTCGTATCCACCAGCAGCATGGCGTCGAGCGCGGCCTTGCCGTACTCCGCGGATTGAACCGCCCGCGGGGTGCGGTCGTCGAGGACGGTGAAGTCCTGAGGCTTCAGATTGGCGATCGGTTCGCCGGTCTTGCGGTCGATGACCGTCACCAGCAGTCTGGTCTGCGCGGAGAGAGCCGCCAGGAAGAGAATCGCCAGTGCTACACTGCGTGACATGAAACGCATTGTGTTTGGCTGCGCACTCTTACTGGCCGCTATTCTGGCATATTCGGCGCGACCGGCGCCACCGCAGGGAGCGCCGCCCGGCGGTAGGAATCGGCGGTCGTTTCGAATCGTGTTCGGCGAGCGGCAGGAGGCTGAGCGCAACTATTCCGGCTCGCTGAGCGTGAGCGAGGGGAAAGTCATCAGCCTCAGCCCGTGGCGATTCTTTCGCGGCGATCAGATTCAGGGGAACTCGGCGTGGAAGCTGGAGATCAAACGGGGCGTCCTCGAAACGCAGCCCGACAAGCCGCGCTCGCTCGCCGGGGGCGGCCCGCCCCAAAGCGTGATCCCCGCCGGGGTGGTGGCGACGGTGGAGGCGCCCGGCGCCGCGCGCGTCGAAGTGAAAACAGCCCAGGGAAATTTCGCGTTTCCGTTGGCGGAGGTGCGGTCCGGCATGACCTTCTTGGGCGGCGATGTCACGGTCGAGCCGGCGGCAACGGTCGAGCGGATCTCGGACCGCGAATCCGCGGAGCAACAGGACTATCCATCCCTCGCGGTTACGCGGAACGGCGTGGTGTGGCTCGCCTGGCAGGGCTATCAGGACGGCGGCGAGCACGTCTATGCGCGGCATTCGACCGCTTCCGGCTGGTCCGAAACATTCCGCCTCACCGACGCGCGCGCCGACCTGTATCGCACCGCGGTGGGCGAGGACGCGAAGGGCCGCGTCTGGGTGGTGTGGTCCGAGCGGGGCAACCAGGAGTGGCAGCTCTACGGGCGCCACTACGACGGGCGGCAGTGGTCACCGCGCGCGGCGCTGACCGCGGGGTCGAGCCCCAACATTTCGCAGCGCCTGGTGGCAGGCCGGAACGGCCGCTTGCACCTGGTCTGGGTCGGCCACCGGGACGGGAAGTCGTGCGTGTTTCATCGCGCGCTCGACGGCGACACGTGGTCGGCGCCGGTCGAGGTGAGCGGTCCGAGCGCCTGGGCGCCGGACGCCGCCTCCGATTCGCAGGGCAACCTCTACGTCACCTGGGACAGCTACCGGACCGGCAATTACGACATCTTCCTACGGCGCGTGGCAACCGATGGGGTGATGGATCCGATCCGGCAAGTCACCCAATCGTCCGCGTTCCAGGCCCACGCCAGCGTGGCCGTCGACGCGCGGGACCGGGTGTGGGTGGCGTGGGATGAATCGGGGGCCAACTGGGGCAAGGACTGGTATCATGAGGACCCCTGGCGCGCGACCACGCTCTACACGGACCGCTCGATCCGCGTGGCGGTTCTCGAGCAGGGCAACTGGAAGCAGCCGGCCGACGTGGAAGGGGCCGTGCCGGCGCGCTGGCGCCGCTACTGGCAACTGCCGCGCCTGGCGAGTGGCCCGGACGGCCGCGTGTGGATGCTGCTCCAGGTCCGGACCAGCTCGGCCAACAACCGCGCCGACTATTGGGCCAACAATGGCCGTTGGGAGTATTTCGTTACCAGCTATGACGGCGATCGCTGGTCGCCGCTTGTGCCGGTGCCGGAGTCGCACACGCGCAACGAAGGCGCAGCCGCGGCGGTGGCCGGACCGGACAACCGGATCTGGCTCGCCTGGACCAACGACAACCGCGGCTTTGGACCGCCGGTCGGGCTGTTGCAGGCGGGCGCGATGAAGTATGAGATCTGGGCAGCGGCGGTGGGCCCGCAGTCGGCGCCCGGCGCTCCCCGCTTGGAAACTTTCGCCGAGCCGCCGCTTCCGGCGTTCCCGGTGCATCCCAAGGAGATTGAGGACGTTGCCCGCATCCGCGGCTATCGTTCCGGAGACCTGCGCATCCTGCGCGGGGACTTCCACCGCCACACGGAGATCTCGGGCGACGGGGCCGGCGACGGGTCGGTCGAGGATTATTTCCGCTACATGATCGACGTGGCCGAGATGGACACCGGCATCATCAGTGACCACAACGCCGGCAACGACGTGGAGTACACCTGGTGGCGCACCGAGAAGGCCATCGACACGTTCCTGATCCCCGGGCGGTTCACGCCGCTGTTTGGCTACGAGCGCAGCGTGGCTTACCCCAACGGCCACCGCAACGTGGTCTTCGCCCAGCGGGGGGTGCGCACACTGCCCATCAGCCCGGCGGAAAACAAAGGAGCGGTCAACTCGGGGACGGTGCTCTATCCCTATCTGCGGCAGCATCGGGGCATCGCCATGGAACACTCGCTCGCTACCGGCCAGGGCACCGACTGGCGCGACAATGATCCCGAAGTCGAGCCGCTGGCTGAGCTCTACCAGGGTTATCACGCGGCGTATGAATACGAGGGCGGGCCGCGCGCCGAGACCGACAATTTCCTGGTGCGGATCCATGGCGGCTACCAGCCCGCCGGGTTTTTCTGGAACGCGCTGAAGAAGGGCTA
>JACQDI010000068.1 GCA_016201195.1 Acidobacteriota bacterium
GACCCCCGGCCCGCTTCGCGCGCCGGCGCTACTCCACTCTTAGGTTGCGCCAGTAGGCGTTTCCCGCGATCTTCTTCGGCGCCAGCACGCGCTGGTACAGCCGGATCTCCACCTCCTGCCCGCGAAACGGGCCGAGGTCGGGGCTGAGGGCCTCCCAGCGCCGCCCCTCGATCACGCGGCTCAGCACGTTCGTGTTGTTGACATAGATCTCCAGTTGCCAGGCGCGTCCCTCGTCGGCCGCCACCTCCAGGCGCAGGCTCGGATTCGCCCCCAGCTTCACCCGCCGCCGGAGCACCACGCCGCGCACTTCATCCCGCGGGTAGGTCGCCAGAACATCGCCGTCCAGGTAGGTGATGCCGCGAATCCCCTGCATGCCCCCGCCCGCCCCGCCGAAACCGGCCCGTTCGAGCTTCCACGCCGGATTCCAGTACTCCATCAGGTCGGCGAGGCGGAACCGCTCGGCCGGCTGCGTTTCGACCCCCCGGTAGGGCGTCGTGATACCGGCCTGTCCCGCCGACCCGCCGTTCGCCGCCAGCAGCTTCCGGCCGACCGCCACCGTCCGCCGCGCCAGGTCCGGAATGCTCTCGTCGACGGGCGGCGTCAGCTTCACCCCTCCCATCTCGGATCCGACGATGCGGTTCCGCAACGGCTCCACCAGGTGCGGCGGCAGGGCCTTCATCCCCCGCATCGCCCCTACCACCGCCGCGGCGTTGGCGGCGTTGCAGTCGGCGTCGGTAAAGTCGGCCGCGCGGTAGGCCAGGTTCACCGTTTTCAGGAAATCCCCTTCCCCGAACCACACGCTCGTCGCCACGATGCCCCCGTTGGCCACGGCGTTGTTCGTCGCCGGATACTCGATATGCCAGCGCTCTTCCACAGCCTGGAAAATCTCTTCGGCCGTCTTTCCCTGCCCGGCCATCGCAGTGATCCCATCCAGGCACTGCCGATACGGAGAGGAGGGGTCGATCAGCCGGGCCGCCTCGCGCACCACCGTGCGGGGGTCCGATTCCCGAAACCCCAGGCTGACCATGCCGGCGATGAAAACAGCGCCATCCACCGCCTCCGCGTAGCCGTTGATGTGCCCGTACTTCCGCGCCAGTCTTCCGGCGAGATTGGGATTTCCCGGCGCCAGAAGCCCGTAAATGTCGGCGCTGAACTGCTGCCCGATGGTAAACCACAGCTTGTTGTAGCGGGGATGGCCGGTGTCGGGCGGCTTGACGCCGCGCTCGAGCAGAAGCCGCGCCTGCTCGCTCGATCCCCAGGAGCCGGCTGCGTTCTCCAGCCACTGCCGGCCAAGCTGTTCGATCGTCAGGTCGATCCCGTATTTCTCGAACGCGCGCAGGGCGACGATTTCGTAGTAGTAATCGTCGTCCACCGGCGCCACTTCGTATTTTTTCGGAAACCGGTCAACCCAGATCGTAGACGCGGTCTTGTGCTCAAACTGAAAGCCCATCAGCGTAGCCACGATCTGGCCGGTCCACGCCGCCTGCACGCGGTCTTGGTAGTCGGAAAGGCTCAGCTTCAGGGGTTTGTTTTGCTGGGCCGCAGACAGCGCCACCAGCGCCGCGAACAGGACGCAGACTCTCGCCACCCGTTGCATACGGATCTCCCGCCCTATCTTAGCCGCTTCCGAGATCTCGCAGCAGCACGCAGTATGTGAACCGTAGGAGAGGTCCGGCCGAAGCCGGCTCGATAGCCGGATTGCAGGCTCAGCTCAACGCACCTGTCCCGCCGCCTTCAGCCGCGCCTGGGCGCGTTTCAGGGCATTCAACGCGCGGCCCACATCCAACCCCAGATCGGGACCGGCGAGCCGCACGTGGGCGCGGCGCATGGCTTCTTCGGCGCGCTTCACGTCGATCTCGTCGGCGTTCTCGGCAGCGTCGGCCAGCACGCGCACGCGGTCGGGCAGCATCTCGACCACGCCACCGCTCACCGCCAGCTCCTTGCGCCGGCCCTCGGCCACGTAGCTCAGCACGCCGATCCCCAGCTCGGCCATCAGCGGGGCGTGCTGCGGCCGCATGCCGATCTCGCCCTTCCGGGCGGGGATCTGCGCCTCGCTGACCTCCTCCCGGATCAGCAGCCGCTGCGGGGTGGCGATCTCCAGCGTGAAAATCATGCCGCTTTTAGTCTCTCCGCCCGCTCCTGGGCCTCTTCGATCGTGCCCACCATGTAGAAAGCCTGCTCGGGTAGATCGTCGTGCTTGCCGTCCACGATCGCCTGGAAGCCCTTGATCGTCTCCTCCAGCTTCACATAGCGGCCCTCCAGGCCCGTGAACTGGGCGGCCACGAAGAACGGCTGCGAAAGGAACCTCTGGATCTTGCGGGCGCGGGCCACCGTAATCTTGTCCTCTTCCGACAGCTCGTCGATGCTCAGGATGGCGATGATGTCCTGCAAGTCCTTGTAGCGCTGCAAAATCTGTTTCACCGCCTGCGCCGTCGAGTAGTGCGCTGGCCCGATGATGCGCGGATCGAGGATGCGCGAGGTCGAGGCCAGCGGATCCACCGCCGGGTAGATGCCCAGCTCCGAAATCTGCCGCGAGAGGTTGGTGGTCGCGTCCAGGTGGGCGAACGCGGTGGCCGGGGCCGGGTCGGTGTAGTCGTCGGCGGGCACGTAGATCGCCTGCACCGACGTGATGGAGCCGTTCTTGGTCGAGGTGATGCGTTCCTGCAGCTCGCCCATCTCGGTGGCCAGGTTGGGTTGGTAGCCCACCGCCGAGGGCATGCGGCCCAGCAGCGCCGATACCTCCGAGCCGGCCTGCGTAAAGCGGAAGATATTGTCGATGAATAGCAGCACGTCCTGACGTTCTTCGTCGCGGAAGTATTCGGCGACGGTCAGGCCGGTGAGGCCGACGCGCAGCCGGGCGCCGGGCGGCTCGGTCATCTGGCCGTAGATCAGCGCCACTTTCGATTTCTGCCAGTCGTGCGGGTCGAGCACCTTGCTCTCCTGCATCTCCAGCCAC
>JACQDI010000725.1 GCA_016201195.1 Acidobacteriota bacterium
ATGTCGCCGGCGCCGGTGGTGTCCACGCAGTTGACGACGAAGGCGGGCGAATAGACGAAGCGTCCTTCGGAGTAGGCCAGCGCGCCGTAGGCGCCGAGGGTCATGGCGGCGACCTTCATGCCGTACTCCTGCTGGATCAGCTCGAGGGCGCGGAAGGGGTCGCGCTCGTTGGTCCACTGGACGGGGAACTCGGAGCTGGCGATGAGGTAGTCCACGTATTTGAGAACGCGGTCGAAACCATGGTAGATGGTGTCCACGTCGACGGTGACGGGCATGCCGGCCGCGCGAGCGATGCGGGCGGCGTGCTCGACGGCGTGGGTGTCGTGGCCGTCGATGTGGAGCAGGCGGGCGCAGGTGATCTGCTCGGGGGTAATCTGCGCGGGATCAATGCGCAGGGATTCCTCACGGCGCCAGAAGACGGTGCGCTCGCCGGTGCGCTGGTCGACGACGATGTAGGCCGACTGGTTAGGGCAGCCGAGGCGGACCTGCACGTGGTCCACGTTGACGTTTTCGTCGAGGAGGCTGCGCATCTGAATGGTGCCGCGCTCGTCGTCGCCGACCGTGCCGATGTACTTGGTGCGCAGGCCGAGGCGCTGGCAGGCGACGATGGCGCTGGCCACCTGGCCTCCGGGCGAGACGAATTCCCCGGTGAAGGGCGCTTTGCCCGCGTATTCGGGGAAGTGGGGTACCAGCAGCACCGTGTCGGTGGCGTTCAATCCGACGCCGACCACGTCGAAGGGCTTGGTCATGGGTAAGGACGATTATAGCAGAAGGAGGGAGGGAGGAGAGAACAGAGAGGAGAGAGGAGAGACGAGAGAGGAGAGACGCGGAGACGCGGAGACGCGGGGACGCCGAGACGCGAAGACGCGAAGAGGCGAAGAGTCGAAGAGGCGGGGACACGGAGACGCGGGGACACGGAGACGCGGGGACACGGAGACGCGGGGACGCGGAGAGGCGGAGAGGGGAAGAGGCGAAGACGCGGAGAGGCGGGAGGAGAGCTAGAGGAGCCAGCGGGAGAGGATGGAGAGGGGGAGGCCTACCACGTTGGAGTAGTCGCCGTCGATGCGGCGGATGAACTTGGAGGCCAAGCCTTGGATGGCGTAGGCGCCGGCTTTGTCCAGAGGCTCGCCGGAGGCGAGGTAGCGGGCGACCTCGGTCGGGGAGAGGGGGCGGAACCAGACTTTGGTTTCGACTACCGCCGAATGGGAGCGATGGGGGGTGAGCAGGCAGAGGCCGGTGAGGACGCGGTGCATGCGGCCGGAAAGGGAACGTAGCATGCGGGCGGCCTCGCGGGAGTTTCGGGGCTTGCCGAGGATACGATTACCAATTACTACGACTGTATCGGCGCCCAGCACCCACTCGCCGGGGCGGCGGCGGGCGGCTTGGGCCTTGGCGCGAGCAAGGCGGCGGACGTGGGCGGCGGGGGTCTCGCCGGGGAGCGGGGTTTCATCCACGCGCGAGGGTCGGGCGAGGAAAGGGATGCCGGCGCGACGGAGGATCTCGCGGCGACGGGGCGAGGCGGAGGCGAGAATCAGACGCATGGTAGAATCTAAGAATCTCACGCTCACGCCAAGATGCAAAGTGTGAGAGTGAGGGAGGAGGAGCGATGGAATCGGCGGCTCGGTTACTCCCTCAGGTTTATCGGAAGCTGGCGCGGCAAGCCGCGGACGAAGAGGCGCTGCTGCTGGGGTTGTGGCCGGTGGTGGTGGGCGCGAGAGTGGCTGCGCGAACGCGGGCGGTGCGGCTGTTCGGCGCGACGCTGATCGTGGAGACGGTGGCGCAGGACTGGCGCAAGCAGCTTGCGCGGATGACGCACGAGATCGTGGCGCGGCTGAACGACGCGGCGGGCAAGGAAGTGGTGCGCGACGTGGAGTTCCGGGTGGCGGTGGGGGCGAAGCCTCTGCCGGTGGCGCGGGCAGCCTCGGCGAGCGGGTTTGACGAGGCGGCGGAGATCGCCGATCCGCACCTGCGGCGGATCTACCGCCAGTCGAAGCGGCGGGCGCAAGCGAAATGAAGATCACCGAGAAAGAAGTTCGCTACGTGGCCGACCTGGCCAACCTGTCGCTGAGCGAGGAGGAGATCCGCAAGTACTGCGCCGATCTCGACGAGATCCTGGCCTACGCGGAGA
Organism: Acidobacteriota bacterium; assembly: GCA_016201195.1. GTDB lineage: Bacteria > Acidobacteriota > Terriglobia > Bryobacterales > JACQDG01 > JACQDI01. The sequence continues at coordinate 2,129 of JACQDI010000725.1, forward strand.
AGCTCAACGAGGTGGACACCTCGCAGGTGGAGCCGATGGCGCAGGTCATCTATCCGGGCGACGAGACGGGAACGCTGCGCCGGGACGCAGCGAAGCCGGCGTTTTCCTCCCAGATCGCGCTCGAGAACGCGCCGCTCGCGGGGGCGGGCCAATTCAAGGTTCCGAAGGTTTTCGACCGGTAATGGAAAATCTGAAAGCACTCACCATTGCGGAGGTCCACGAAGGCCTGCGCGGGCGGCGGTTCAGCGCGACCGAGCTGGCGCGGGAGGCGTTGCGCGCGGCCGAGCAGGAGAACGCGAAGTACGGAGCGTTTCTGCACTTCTGCCCGGAGCGGGCGCTGGAAGCGGCGGCGCGGGTCGACGGGCAGATCGCCAGGGGAGAGCCGCTGGGGGCGCTGGCCGGGGCGCCGGTGGCGGTCAAGGACGTGATCGTGACGCGCGGGGTGCGCACCACCTGCGGGTCGCGGCTGCTCGAGCATTACGTCCCTCCGTATAACGCGACGGCGGTGGAAAGACTCGAGGCGGCCGGGGGCGTGATCATCGGGAAGACGAACTGCGACGAGTTCGCCATGGGGTCGTCGAGCGAGAACTCGGCATATTACCCGGTGCGGAATCCGGCAGCGCCGGACCGGGTGCCGGGCGGATCGAGCGGAGGTTCGGCGGCGGCGGTGGCGGCGGGGCTGGCGGTGGTGGCGCTGGGGTCCGACACCGGGGGGTCGATCCGGCAGCCGGCGTCGTTCTGTGGGGTGGTAGGTGTGTTGCCGACCTATGGGCGGGTGTCGCGCTACGGCCTGGTGGCATTTGCCAGCTCGCTCGACCACATCGGGCCGTTCGGCCGCAGCGTGCGGGATGCGGCCACGCTGCTGGGGGTGATCGCCGGGCGGGATCCGATGGATTCGACGTCGGCCGAGGCGCCGGTGCCCGATTACGCGGCGGAGCTGGATGGGAAAGTCGCCGGGCTGAGAGTAGGAGTGCCGAAGGAATATTTCGGCGCCGGGCTCGACGCGGAAGTGGGGGACCGGATCCAGACAGGGTTGGAAGTGCTGCGGCGGCTGGGGTGCGACATCCGCGAGGTGAGCCTGCCCCACACCGACTACGCCATTGCCAGCTACTACATCATCTGCACGGCGGAGGCGAGCTCAAACCTGGCGCGCTACGACGGCGTCCGCTACACGACGCGCAGCTCGAAGGGCGAGACGCTGATCGACATGTACCGGCACACGCGCGGGGAGGGGTTCGGGGCGGAGGTGAAGCGCCGGATCATCCTGGGCACCTACGTGCTGAGCGCCGGCTACTACGACGCGTATTACCTGAAGGCGCAGAAAGTGCGGGCGCTGGTGGCGCGGGATTTCACGGAGGCGTTCGGGCAGGTGGACGCCATCGTCACGCCGGTGTCGCCGTTCCCGGCGTTCAAACTGGGGGAGAAGACATCGGACCCGCTCGAGATGTATCTTTCCGATATCTATACGATTACGGGGAGCCTGGCGGGGATCTGCGGCGTCAGCGTGCCGTGCGGTTCTAGCTCAGCGGG
>JACQDI010000069.1 GCA_016201195.1 Acidobacteriota bacterium
CGGGAACGGTTACGGCTCACGAACAGGGTGAGCGGGTTACCGCTGCGTATATTCGTGATGGCCGAGACTTGCCATCCGCCCACCAGCCTGCGCTTGGCGAACGGCAGCTCCCAGGTCAGATTCGACACCCAGTTGTGCTTGGCGTGGTAATCGGCGAGGCCCTTGTTGTAGCTGAATCCGGGAAATTCAGGGAACGCCGAGGTGGTGCCGTTGGTGGCGTCGGAGAAAAACGTGGACGCCTGGGTGGTGTCGATGTTGCGCGCAAGGGTGTAGGACGACTGGAAGTTGAAGCCGCGGCTCCAGCGGCGGCGGGCCTCGAAGATCATGGCGTTATACCAGGAGTTGCCGTCGCTTTTCTTGATCTCGATGGTGGAGAAGGCCGGGTTGAGGCGCGTAGCGGTGACCGGGAAAAACACGGCGCCGCCGGCAAGCCGCTCGGGGATGGCGATGTTTACATCGCCTGAGCGCCACAGGTGGACGCCGCGAGAGCCGGCGTAGCCGATGGTCACCATCGTTTCTCCCCAGACCTCGCGCTGGACATTGAGGTTCCATACGTGGAGATTGGGGTTCTTGATGTTCCACTCCACGGGGCGAATGGTATTGCCGATGCCGCGCTCGAACGGCGGATTGGGAAACGTGGGGTTGCTGATGATGATGCGTGGGGTGGCCGGCGGGTTGCTCACGGTCACAATCAGGTTCTGCTGGTTGTTGGTGTTGAAGAACAGCCCGTAGCCGCCGCGCAGGGAGGTCTTGCCGTTGCCGGAAGGATCCCAGGCGAAGCCGAAGCGCGGGGAAATGTTCTTGTGGGTCGGGTTCTGGTAGAGCTGGCCGACCGTGGGGGCCGGGTCGGTGAGATTGAGCAGGGCCGAGTCGCGACCGTAGAGATCGACGGGTTGGGTTGAGAACTCGTAGCGCAGTCCGAGGTTGACAGCGAGCCGCGGGAGCAGGCGGAAATTGTCCTGGACGTAAAAGCCGAACAGGGTGAAGCGCCAGTAGCGGTCGAGGGCCCCGTTGGGGGTAAGGCCCTGGAACCGCGTGGGGCTATTGCGAAGGAAGGAGGGCAGGTCGGCGAAAGTGTAGATGCCCAGGCCGAATGTGGGGTTGTACATGTTGTCCTGGTAGTGCTCGACGAGAGCGCCCAGGCGGAGGTCGTGCCGGCCGTGGGTGTGGACGAAGCTCTCTTCGAACCCGAAGACGTTCTGGGTGAGTTTCACGTTGACCGAGCTCTGGGGGCCGAAGCGCGGCATGCCGCCGATATCGATGTCGCCGATCAGCCCGCGGCCGGGGACGAACGGCGGAAGCGACGTAGCCAGGTTGGCCTGGACGTCCTGGCCGACGCGGGTGCGGCTGAAGCCGACTCGCACCGCGTTCAAGGTTCGGGGCGAGAGGATCTGGCGGTCCTCGACGGTAGCGAACTGGTTGCGCGACAGGAAGTCGCGTGGGAACTGGGGGAAGTCGGTGGGGAGGCGCTGGTCGGCGTCGTCGAAGGTGTAGCGGGCGAAGAACTGGTTGGCGACGCTGAAGTTGTGGTCGAAGCGGGCCTGGGTGAAATCCTGGGTGAGCTGTTGGTTAAAACCGAAGCTGTAGGCGGCGAGGCCGCCGCCGATGCTGGGGCCGTTGGGGAGCGGGATGAGGTCCAGGTAGCGCCGAACTGGTTGCGCTTGAACTCGGGCTTGCGACCGGAGTCGAAGAAGTTACGGGCGTCGAAGTTGTCGTTGCGGTGAAACTCGTAGAGGCTGCCGTGGAGGCTGTTGGTACCCGATTTGGAGAGGGCCGTGATTTGGCCGCCGGAGCTCCGGCCGAACTCGGCGCTGTAGGCGTTGGTTTCGACGCGGAACTCGCGGATGGTCTCGACACCGAGCACGGTGCTGGCGGCGCTGCCGGCGGGACCGTTGGTGAAGTCGTTCTGCGGGGTGCCATCGATCAGGTACACGTTGGAGCGCGGGTCCTGGCCGTTGATGCTGACGCCGAGGCCGTGGGCCACGACCGACCCGCCGTCCCGGTGCGGGTAGGCGATGACGCCGGGTTGGAGCAGGGCCAGGTCGGTGTAGTTGCGGCCGTTCAAGGGCAGCTCGCGGATGGCGTCCTCGCTCACCAGGTAGCTCAGCTCGGCGGTGTGGGTGTTGATCAGCGAAGCGTCGGCCTCGACGGTAACCTCCTGGTCCACGGCGCCGACTTCCATCACCAGGTCCAGCTCAGCGGTCTCGCCGACAGCCAGGCGCAGGCCCTTGCGCACCAGCGGGCGGAAGCCGTTGAACTCGGCGCGCAGCTCATAGGCGCCAACGGGTGTGGCGGCGAAGAGAAACCGCCCGGTTTCGTCGCTCGTGGTGGTGCGGATGCGGCCCGTGTCGACATGCCGGGCGGTGAGCTTGACGCCGGTCATTACGCCGCCGGTCTTATCCTGGACCTTGCCGCCGATGGTGCCGGTGGTTTGCCCGGCCACAACTCCGGTAAAGCACAAAAATAAAAGAGCCCTCATGACTTTTTTCAGATTCTAACAACCCTTCCCGTCCTCCAGCAATTTGCTGCGTTACAATTTACCGACGATGAAACCCACGCGGCTGGTCCTGCTGGTGACGGTCTTCTACGCCCTGCACCAGGATGTTTGGTTCTGGCGCGCGGCGCGGCCGCTGGTCTTCGGCTTCCTGCCGATCGGTCTCTGCTACCATGCCTGCTATTCAGTGGCGGCGGCGGGGGTGCTGTGGTTACTGGTCCGGTATGCCTGGCCGGGCTATTTAGAGACGAGGGCACAGGGAGACGCCCTGATACCGGCTCTGGTTGTTTTCTGCTATCTGGGGGTTGTCTTCTACATCGGGATCTTCGCCTTTCGAAGGTCTACGGGGCGGGAAGGGGCGGAGGACTTCTTTCTGGCGGGGCGGTCGTTGGGGCCGTTTGTGTTTTCTGCTGTCGATGTTCGGAACGAACATGACGGCGTTCACCATACTGGGATCTTCGGGGGGGCATGAATCTCCGTCATGCGGAGGTTTCCACAGATGCCACCAGGTCGCGCAGATTCCTCTTCAGTTCCCGGGCTTCTCCGTCAAGCGGCTGTCAGTGGCGACGATCCAGTCCCAGGTGGCGGCGAACACATCGGCAAAGGATTCCAGAACTTCCTGCTCACTGCGACCATAGCCCTCGATTCCCAAAGAAGGTTGAAGCCCGATGAAGTGGTACGGTCCTTTCCGACGGCGGGAGAGATCAATAGGGCGGCGAAGGTGGAAGGTACGGCTCGCCCAAGTGATTTGGGATACCTCGTTGGTGACATTGACCCTTTGGGCGATGGTGGTCGGTTTTCTTGGCCGGCCGGAACGAAGACGTCTAGTTTCGGGTTGCCGGCGAGCGAAACTTTGCAAACGAGGCATGGCTGTTTTTCAGTATAGCGAAAGCCGGGCTGAAGACGCTGCACCTTAGTTTCCGCAGCCACCGGGGCAGGCCAGAGGCTTCCCCTACTCCGGCAACTGCTCCTGCTGGGGTTCGGGGAGCCAGAAGCTGGCGAGGAATCCGACGGCGTAGACCAACAGGACAAACACCGTGGCGGCGTGGGCGAGTTGGGCAGCCGGGCCGCGGCCGGGCATGATGTTGGCGAGCTGGGTGGTGAGCAGGGCGGCGGAGGTGCCGATCATGCGGCCGCCGATGTTGGCGGCGAAGCTTTCGCCGGTGCCGCGCAGGTAAGTGGGATAGACGCGCGGGAGGTAGTTGCCCCAGAAGCTGAACTGGGCGATGGTCAAAAGGCCGGCGAGGAAGATTCCCCATTTGAGCATTTCGAGGTCGCGCGTGGCGGGGTACAGGAACACGAGCGGGATCAGCAGCAGTCCGGGGACCTGGAAGACGCGCAGCAGCTTGCGGCGGCTGAGGATTCGAACGGCGAGATAGGCGAGCAGGAGGCGTCCGACCAGGCCGCCGATTTCCTGCATGGTCTGCACGGCGCTGACGGTTTGCTGCTGCGCGGCGCGGGGCATGGTGCTGACGCCGGGCAAGCC
>JACQDI010000709.1 GCA_016201195.1 Acidobacteriota bacterium
ATGTCGGCCGGCTCCGCGATGCGCCCGTCCTCCCGCGGCCGGCCGCTGACCTCGGATTGCATCCACAGCGGTCCCGCCTGGGCCTCGGCGTGCCAGAATGGCTTGCCCCGCGCCCCGGCCCGTACCAGGTCCACCGCGTGGAACTGCTTCCACGGCTCGTTGCCCTTGCGCGAGGCGATCCAGGTGAAGCCGAAGGTCTCGACCTCCTTCGCCGCCCGCCACTCATCGGTCAGCGCCTCCGGCAGCGATTCTAGAGTATAAGCAATACTGTGCGCGGCGACGAGGTTGCGCCGGTCGCGGCTCCGCACCAGGTCCCGCCGCCAGGCCAGCAGCCGGTAGGCGTTGTCCAGCCGGAACTCCAGCCAGTCCATCCACTCCGGATATCCGCCCATGGCCCGCGGCGCCTGCACCTGCTCCCAGTCCGCGTAGCTCGGCCGGTACCACGCCTTGCCTAGCTCGCGCAGGTCGCCGTGATACCGCCGCTTGAGCCACTCCCGGAACTTCGCCTGCGTGGCCGGGCAGTAGCAGTAAAACCGCGCCGTGCCGGTCCCGCGGTGCTCGGAAGGGATATAGGCGCTCGAGCGTGCCTGGAACGATCCGCTGCCCCCGCCGCTGAAGGTGCACTCGTTCCACAGGTCGTACCCCATGGTCGCCGTGTGGTCCTTGTAACGGTCGACCAGGGCCACGAGGAACCGCCCGGCGGCCTCGCGAACATCTTCATTGTCCAGGCAGAGGCCGGGAAAGCCCCCGGTCGCGCTCGAGCCGGAGATGGTGCTGAATCCCCGGTGGCCGTCGTGCGCCTCGTACCGCGCGTGGGCGTACTTGGCGAACGCCCATTCCGGCGCGGCGGTGACGAATTCGGCGATGATCGTCCGGATGCCGTTCTTCGCCGCCAGGTCCAGTTGCCGGTCGTAGTCGCCCCAGTCGAATTTTCCTGGAGCGACCTCGATCGCCGACCACATAAACCAGTGCCGGAAAATGTTCATCCCGCTCGCCGCCGCCGTCCGGTAATCTCGCTCCCAATCTTCTTGGGGCGGATTCGACTTGCGAAAATACACCGCCCCGTAAGGGAAGACCGGCGGCAGGATAGGCTTCTGCCCTGCCCCCCGCCGCGCAATCATCGCCGCTGCCGCGCAACCCAGAAACGTCCTCCGACTCTGCATACGTCACTCTCCGGCGAAATGGTAGCATGCCTCCGTGCGCGTCCTGGTCATCGGCGGCACTGGCTTCATCGGCCCTTACGTGATCCACGGCCTGGCCCAGTCGGGCCACGAGGTGAGTGTTTATCATCGCGGCATCCATGAGCCCGATCTTCCCCCCGAAGTCCACCACGTCCACAGCGACGCCGCGGGGATTCCGGTGTTGAGTTTCCCGGATGACCTGCGACGCCCGAGCCCCGATGTGGTCCTGCACATGTTCCCCATCGGCGAGCGTGACGCGCAGGACCTGGTCATGGACTCCACGCGCATCCGCACCGAGCTGGGCTACCGCGAGCCGGTCTCGTTGGAAGAGGGCTTCTCACGGTCACTCCCCTGGTATTCGCGTTGATTCGCGGCTTATTGAGGAAACTCCGGCGTCTTCTTCAGCGCCTCGATCTGCTCGCGGTGCCGCCGCTCGTGCGCGCCCATGAAGAACAGCCACTGGTAGACGTTGAACTCGCCAAAAACCGGGTGAGGAATGAAGAACTGGCTCATGTCATGTGCCTCCATGAGAGGCAGCGACTCGAGCAGCGCCTGGCGGGCGCCGGCGAGCGCCGCGAGCACCTCCGCCAGCGGCGTTCCGTGCGGCGGAGCCACCTCCGGCGGCGCCTGAAACCGTTTGCCCTCCGCCCGCCGCCGGATCTCTCCGAAGAATGACAGGTCGAGGCGCTCCCACGAGGGCGGGTCCACGCCCTGCTGCTGGGCGATCTCCGCCAGCAGCGCAATCTTTCTTCCAATCCGCCGCTCGGTCAAAGCCACGTGATGGAGCAGTTGCCCGGCTGACCAGCGGTCTTCCGCGGGACGGAAATTCAGTTGTGCCTCGCTCAGCCCTTCCACGGCGCTGAGCAGCTCCCGCCGTGTGCCGCCGATGTACTCGGCGATCTCCCGCACGGTCATCTCCACTCGCGGAAGTATATCATGGGCAAGATATCATGGGATGGATGAGCGCCGGACGCTTCACCCGCGCGGAGATCTTCCAACAGCCGGAAACCTGGCCCGATACGCTGCGCCGCGTTCGCGAAGCCGGCCTGGGCCGGCTCATCGCCCCCGTGCTCACTGGCGCCGGCACCTCCGCCTACGCCGCGATGGCTGTTGCCGGCGCCTGGCCCGGCGCCTCGGCCGTCCCCTCTACCGAGCTGTTCCTGGAGGGCCACCCTCGCAAGCTGGTGGTCTCCTTTGCCCGCTCGGGCAACAGCCCGGAGAGCGTCGCCGTCGTCGAGAAAGTCCCCGCGCGCCACATCGCCGTCACCTGCAATGCCAAGGGTCGCCTCGCCCGCCATCCCGGCGTCGAGGCCATCGTGCTCGACCCCCGCACCAACGACCGCAGCCTGGTGATGACCAGCTCGTTCACGAATCTCGTGCTGGCCGGGCTTTCCCTGGCCGAGCCCCGCGCGATGATTCGCGTTCTCCCCCTGCTGTGCGCCGGCGCCGCGCAGGTGCTCGCCGAGCACGAGGCCACCGCGCGGCGCCTGGCGGCAAACCGCCCCGCCCGCATGGTGGTCCTCGCTTCGGCCCCGCTCGCCGGCGCCGCCCATGAAGCCTCGCTCAAGGTTCTGGAGATGACCGCCGGCCGCGTCACCCCGCTGGTCGAAACTTACCTCAGCCTGCGACATGGCCCAATGAGCTTTCTGGACGCCAAAACAGTCGTGCTGTGTTTTGTTTCGTCCGACCCGCGCCGGCGCCGCTACGAGCTGGACCTGGTTCGCGAGCTGCGCGTCAAAAAGCTCGGCCGCCTCATCGCCCTCGGGACGGCGGACCTTCCCCGCAACCTCTTCGATGAGGCGATCTCCACGCCCGCCTCGAATCTCCCCGACTCCCTGCGGACTCCGGCCGAGATCATCTTCCCCCAGTTGCTCGCCTTCCACCTGAGCCTGGGCCTGGACCTTGATCCGGACCGCCCCAGTCCCGGCGGGGTGATTCATCGCGTGGTTCGGGGCGTGCGCATCTATGAAGACTGACCGCCCTCTGGACATCATCGTCGCCGGTGAGGCCAACGTGGATCTGCTGGTCCACGACGCCCCAAGGCTCGAACTCGGGAAAGAGAAGCTGGCCCCGGCGATGGATCTGACCCTCGGCGGCTCCAGTTCCATCACCGCTTTCAACCTGGCCCGCCTTGGCGCCCGGGTCGGATTCGTCGGCGTCGTGGGACGGGACCTGTTCGGTCGCTTCGTCGAGGAGCGCCTGCGGTCGGCCGGCGTCGATCTGAAACACATGCTGCGGTCGGCGAATCTCCAGACCGGCGTCACCATCTGGCACCTGCGCGGGACGCGCCGCGCCGGGGTCACCTGCGCCGGAACCATCGCCGCGCTCAAGGCCTCCGATGTGCCCGCGCCGTACCTGGCTCGCGCCCGGCACCTGCACGTGGGCGCCTATTTTCTGTTGCGCAACCTGCACCCCGCGGCGGCCGCCCTGTTTCGCCTCGCGCGCCGCCTGGGGCTCACCACCTCGCTCGACTGCAACTACGACGCGGCCGAAAAGTGGGATTCCGGCATCCGCCGCGTGCTCCGCGAAACCGACGTGTTTTTCCCCAACGAAGACGAAGCCCGGCGAATCGCCGGCAGCCGCCGGATCACTGCCGCCGCAGAAGCGCTGGCGCGCCTGGCCCGGATCGTGGTCGTCAAGCGAGGCGCCAAGGGCGTGCTGGTGCGCAGCCCGGAGAGCTGCTTCGAAGCGCCCGCCGTGCGGGTGCACGCGGTGGATGCGACCGGCGCCGGCGACAGCTTCAACGCCGGCTTCCTGGCTTCGTTTGTGCGCGGCGCTTCGCTCGAGCAGTGCGCCCGCGCCGGCGTCGAGGCAGGCGCCCGCGCCGTAACCCGCTTCGGCGGCACCACCGCCTTTGAATGAAGAGTTGTGGGGTGGGCAGAGTCTGCCTCACATGAATGAATATGGCCACTAGAACGCATTCCCCCGTCGCCGTCGTCGCCCACGGCGGCGGCCCCTCGCACGTCATCAACGCCAGCCTCGCCGGCGTGATCGAAGAATGTCGCCGCCACCGCAAGATCGGCGCGCTCTACGGTGCCCGCCGCGGCATTGTGGGCGTGCTCCAGCAGGAGTTCCTCGATCTGTCGCAGCAGGACCCGGTCGCCGTTTCCGGCGTCGCCCGCGCCCCGGGCTCGGCCCTGGGCTCCTGCCGTCGCAAGGTCACCCCCCTCGATGTGGAGCGCATCCTGGCCGTGTTTCGGGCCCACAACGTCCGCTACTTC
>JACQDI010000710.1 GCA_016201195.1 Acidobacteriota bacterium
ATTCCTTTTCAGGCCAATGCCCGAGGCGCCACCTTCTCCCAATGGAACCGGTGGCTACTGGATCGTCTTACCATAGGGCTTCATACTTTTCGCGAGCACCGTCTTTGGATACTCCCCGTGGCGCACAACAGGAAAGAGCCGAAGTCCTTGTACCAGTCGCCGTCCGGAGCCTGTGGTTCTGACTTCACCCAGGTCTGCAATAAGCGAAGGTCGTCAAATGAGATCTGGCGCTCTTCCACGCCTTGGAGAAGGTACTGCCAAAGAGTACGAGGGAAATTAGAGAACCGCATCTTCGGCAATGGCGTCCGCCCCAAAGATGGCCCGAATCAGATCCTTCCCGGCCTTGTTTTTCCGCGCGGGCTCCTGCTCTTTCATGAACCGCTGATAGACAGCCTTAACATTTTCTTTGGCGGCCCATTCCGCTCGAACGCCCCGCTCCGCCAGGGCGACGAGAGCGCGGCTCATCGTGAGATGACGCTGTTTCGCAACACGCCGAACTTGACCCGCAAGCGGAGCTGGAATGGTCACGCTCTGCCGAATTGGCTTGGCTCCGCATATCCTCATTCTACGTCGAGTTGCACCACTGTGGTTCAACCCATGCGTCTACCTTACTTCAGCGCCGGCCGCTCCGGGAGGCGGACCCCAGCCTCCCGGAGCCGCTCGTAGATCACCATGTTGGTTTCGTCGACGACCTGCCCGCGCGTCCGGTAATCCGCGAGCCAGAAATGGAAGCTGACCTGGAGGCCCTGATCACCGAGCTCGCTCAGACTTGCCGACGGCGGCGGATCGGGGAGTACGAGGGGATGAGCGCGGCAGGCTTCGACCAGGATCTGCTTGACCACGGCCGCGTCGCTGCCCCAGGCGACGGCGATCTTCTGGCGCACCTTGACGCGGTCGCTGGGGTAAGAATGATTGATTACGCTCGATTTGGCCAGCTCGGAGTTGGGAATGATGTAGACGGTGTGGTCGGGCGAAAGGATCCGTGTGGAGCGCAGGCCGATTTCGTGCACGTCGCCGGTGCGTCCATTGGCCAGCTCGATGCGGTCGCCGAGCCGGAAGGGTCGGTCGATCATGATGGTGAAGCCGGCGATCATGTTGGCGAGGGTGTCCTGTGCGGCCAAGGCCACGGCCAGCGAGGCCAGCCCGGCGGCGCCGAGTATGGCCGTCAGCTTCACGTCGTAATGATCCAGGATGACGGTGAGGGCGAAGAAGATGAGCAGCAGCTTGGCGAGGCGGCGGAAGGCGGGAATCAGCTCAGCGTCCAGCTTGCTTCCGTTTTGAGGCGCAAAGTGGGAAAGATACCATTCACTGGTCCCCTTAACGAGCCCGTAGGCCACCCAGGTCAGGCAGAGGACGGTCAGCACGTAGGCGCCGCCGGTAAGGTAGGGGGTCATCGAGAGATCGCGCAGCGGCGGCAGCAGGGCCAGGCGCCCGACGATCACCTGCGCTCCCACAGCGAGAATCAGAAGGAAGACTGGCGTGCCCGTGCTCTCCGCCAGCCACCGGCCCAGCCGGCTCGTTTCCCGCCCGCGGACAAACAGCTTGCGCCAGGCCAGCCGCAGCAGGATGGCCACCCCCAGGACGAGAATCAGCGCTACGACGGGATCGAACGCGCCCATTCGGTGCTATCTTAGCTTGGATCGTGGATCGTGGGTGGTGGATCGTGGGCCCCGAGCGACAGATCCCACGTTCCGCGATCCACGATCTGAGGACGTTGTATGAAGCGACGAGAATTTCTGGGGGCCGCGGCGGGGCTGGGCTTGGCCGCCACAGCCGCTCGCCCCAACTTTCTGTTCTTGATCTCCGACCAGATCCGGGCCGATGCCCTGGCGGTTTCGGGGAACACGTTTGTCCGCACGCCGAATCTGGATGGACTGGCGCGGGGCGGCGTGCGGTTCTCCAACGCCTACTGCCCGCAGGCGCTGTGCACGCCTTCGCGAGCATCGCTGCTGAGCGGCGTTTATCCACACACGACCGGCCTCGATCACAACCTCTACAAGGTCGAGTCGGCGCTGCGCATGCCGGAGTACCGGCTGACGCCGAACTGGCCGGCCCTGCTGCGCGAGGCGGGCTACGCGACCGGCTACATCGGCAAGTGGCATTTGGGGGAAGCGGACCCGGGGCTGTTCGACTACTGGAACGGCTACAACTCGCTCAAGCCGCACTGGATGGGCAAGCCTTACGAATCGCAGTATCGCTCCGACGCCGAGACCGACGACGCGATGGCGTTCCTCGAAAAGAACCGCTCGCGGCCGTTTGCCCTGATCGTGTCGTACTATCCCCCGCACACGCCCTACCAGGCGCCGAAAAAATTCCAGGACCTGTACGCCGGCAAGACGCTGGAGCACATGGAATACTACGCGGCGGTCTCGGCGGTCGACTGGAACATCGGGCGGCTGCTCGAGAAGCTGAACGCGCTGAGCCTCGAAGCGAACACTCTGGTCAGCTTCACCGCCGACCACGGAGAGACGTTCGGCAAGCGGCTGGGGAGCACCAACAAAACAGTCAGCTACGAGGAAAGCGCCAAGGTGCCGCTGCTGGTGCGCTGGCCGGCGCGGCTGCCGCGGGGGCTCGTCTACGAGGGCGGCGTGTCCACCATCGACCTGATGCCCACGATTCTGGAAGCCGCCGCGCTTCCGCTGCCGGCGCGGTTACAGGGCCGCAGCCGGCTGGGCGAAATGGAGAAACGGCAGACCGGTTGGAAGGCGCCCGTCTTCTTGCAGAACATCACGCAGAAGGCGGTGGATGGAAGGCCGCTCATCGAGCGCGCCGTCCGCACCGAGAAGTGGAAGCTGATTCTGCGGGATCGCCTCCGGAACGAACTTTACAACCTGGAAGAGGATCCGGGGGAGACGAACGACCTGTTTCCGGATCCTCGATGGAAGGCGAAGGGGAAGGAGCTGGCCGGCCTGATCCTGGACTGGGGGCGGCGACTGGAGGACCAGGTGGCGGTGGGACTGGCCAAAGTCGTGGCCGCTGAATAGTGGGGCGGCCTCTTAGGACGCGAGCCGGCTTCAGCTGGCTGCTGGGTGTGTCTTGGTGAGCCCGGCTGAGAGCCGGCCCCACGATGCGCTCAGTTTGTCCCGGAACCGCAAGGCTCGCAGGAGCACGGCGTTGACGACCGTAAAGATGGCGGTGTTGGCCCCAATGCCGAGCGCGAGCGCCACGATGGCGATGGCGGTGAAGCCGGGGCTCTTGACGAGAAGGCGAAGGGCGTAGCGAAGATCGGAAAACATAAGCTTTCCTATTCGTATCTCAGCGCTACCATCGGATCCACCTTGGCCGCTCGCCTTGCCGGAATCCAACAGGCCAAGGCCGCTACCAGCAGCAACAGCACGGTTACCCCGGCGAAGCTCAGCGGGTCGGTTGGTTTGACGCCGTAGAGCAGGCTTGCAACCAGGCGGCCCAAGAGCAACGAGACAGCCGCGCCGATCGCCACCCCGGTCAGCACCAAGCCCGCGCCCTGACCGACCACCATCCGAAGCACGCTACCTCGTCCCGCCCCCAGGGCCATCCGGATGCCGATCTCGCGCCGGCGTTGAGTGACCGAGTAAGACAGGACGCCGTAGATCCCGACGGTCGCGAGCAGCAGCGCCACGCCGGCGAACAGGCCGAGGAGAACCGTGTTGAACCGTCGTTGCGAGACCGAGCGGTCGATGACCTCTTCCATCGTCCGCACGTCGTAGACGGGCTGATCCGGATCGACCGCCAGCACCTGGCGGCGAACTGCGCCGGCGATGGCGGTGGGATCGGCGGCGGTCCGGACAACCAGAGTCATCCTCGGGTCGGGCCGCTGTGCCTGGGGCCAGTAGACTTGCGGTTTGGAATCGACATCCAGCCCGTCGTGCTTGATGTACCCAACCACGCCCACGATCGTGAACCAAGGCGTGTTCCAGTTCGGCATTCCGATTTTCAGCCGCCTGCCGATCGGATCTCCGTTAGGGAAGTAGCGGCGCGCAAGCGCCTCATCGACGATCGCCACCCCGGGCGCGCTGGCTGTGTCGCGGTCGGCAAAGGCGCGGCCCCTTAACAGCGGGATGCCGGCAGCGCGGAAATACTCGGGACTCACCGACCGCCAGCCGACGTCCATCAGCTCTTTGGGCGATGTAGCCATGCCGTCGATGGTGATGGCGCCGGTTGAAATGGCGCCGCTCAGCGGCAGGCGGTTCACCGTGCCGGCAGCCTCGACCCCGGGCAGAGCTTCCACCCGGCTCAGAACGTCTTGGTAAAACCGAGCCATCTCGCGCCCCTCGGCATACCTCGGGCGCGGGAGTGCGATCTGCATGGTCAGCACGTTCTCCGGTCTCAGCCCCGGGTTGACCTTCTGCAGCTCCAGAAAGCTTCGGATCAGAAGTCCGGCGCCGATCAGCAACACCATCGTGAGGGCGACCTGAGAAACGACGAGCAGGTTGCGAAACCGGCCGCTTCGGAGGCCTGGGGTGGAGCTTCTCACATTGAGAGCCCCCTGGCTTGCCTGAATCGCCGGCGCGATGCTGAACAGCAGGCAGGTGAGCAGAGAAAGGACCAGCGTGAACAGAAGAATGCGTTCATCAACGCGCGCGGCCTCGAGGCGTGGGATGCTGACCGGCAGGATCGCCGTAAGAGCATGCACGCCCCAGAATGCGAGTATGAGACCGGCGATGCCGCCGAGCGCCGTAAGCGGCAGGCTCTCGGCCATGAGCTGCCGTACCAGCCGCCGCCGGCTCGCCCCCAAAGCTGCGCGCAAGCTCATTTCCGTCTGCCGCGCCATGGTGCGGGCTAGCAGCAGGTTGGCCACGTTCGCGCAGGCGATCAGCAGCACGACCCCGACCGCGCCCATCAGCACCAGTAGCGCCGGCCGAACCTTCGCCACCACATCGTCATGGAAGCGGATTAGAACCACGCCGAAGAGATCCGCCAGGTTCGTGCCCGGGTACTCCCGCGACAGTTGGGTGGTGATGGATTCCATCTCCGCCTGCGCCTGGGCCAGCGTGACCCCCGGCTTCAGACGCGCGACCGCCAGGTAGTTGCGCCCCAGTCTCGAACGCACTTCGTTGGGATCGATCCGAAACGGCGCCCAAAGCTCGAATTCCCTGCTCGGAAACTCAAACCCGGCCGGCATTACGCCGGCCACCACGTAGGGCTGGCCGTTAAGGGTCACCTTGCTGCCGACGACAGCGGGATCCCGCCCGAATCGGCGCTGCCACAAGCCGTAGCTCAGCACGACCTTCGGCTCGTCCTCGCGCGTAAATGCGCGGCCCAGCATGGGGTTGACTCCCAGCAAGGGAAACAACCCCGGTGACACCAGGGCGCTCTGGATGCGCTCGGGTTCCTGCCCGACCGTCAGGTTGAAGCTGGCGAGGTGGCGGACAATCGCCATGTGCTCGAAGACGTGGTTCCGGTCACGCCAATCGACAAAATCCGCCATTGAAACGAACAAGCGCTCATAACCCAGCTTGGGCGCCTTGGACCAAACCATCACGACCCGCTCGGGATCGCGGTAAGGCAGCGGCCGGAGCAGAACCGTATGGATCACGCTGAACATGGCCGTGCTGCCGGCAATTCCTAACGCCAGCGCGAGCAACGCCACCGCGGTGAAACCCGGATTTCTTCGCAGGGCGCGAAAGCCGAGCCAAATGTCATTCATTTTACAGGCGCTCTTGCCGGATCGGTACTGCGCGTCGGGGCGCCCGGGGCGCCTCAATGCGGGCGCGCTCGGGGAGCTCCAGGTTCAGCGTCATCTCTTTCTTATTGCGCACCACCTG
>JACQDI010000711.1 GCA_016201195.1 Acidobacteriota bacterium
CGCGCGCGATGCCGGCCACAGCAGCGCGCAGCGGCCCGGTGTCCTCGGGCAGCGCCCACTGGTAGACCGGCACGCGGGTGACCTGCGCGCCTCGCTCTTCCAGGCCCGCCAGCAGCTCCGGATTCGCGATCCCGTACTCCTGCACCGCCACCCGCAGCCCGTGGATCGACCCGTGCTGGTCGAGCGCGCGCAGCAGCTCGCGCCAGGTGTTGGGCTCGGGCACGGCCACCGCGACCGGCACGTTCATCTCCCGTAGAACCGCGGCCGGCTTGGGCCCGCGGGCCACCACCACCACCTTCTTCAGCAGCTCCACAAATCGCTCGCGCGAGTAGACTGTTTCCACCACCCCTGCCAGCGCCCGCGTGCCCACGCCGGTGAGGAAGATCACCATGTCGAAGCCGCTCTCGGCTAACGATCTGGCAAACTCCAGCGCCTCGGTGTTCGATTCCCGGGGAACTTCCCGCATGGAGGGCGCAACGCTCGGGACGCCGCCGCTCTTGGAGATGAGCTTCGCCATCTCTTCGCAGCGGCGGCTCTCGAGAGACAAAACGCGGAGCCCGGCGAAATCCGGCATCGTGTTCATTTCACGCCAAGGCCGCAAAGGTCACCAAGAACCCCTATGCGGTCTTTGCGAGCCTTGCGGCTTGGCGTGAAATTCCTACTTGCCCAACGCGTAGAACAGGTTAAACGGGTTCGCGATCGGCAGCACCTCGAACTTCGAAAAGCCTGCCTCCGCGGCCAGCGCCCGCGCCCCGACTTCCCCGATCACCGTGCCCAGCCCCTCGCCGTTATGGGCCAGGGACACGGTCATGCAGTGCAGCGGGCTGATGGCATGAAACGCCTTCCCGATCGGGTTGCGGTTGTCGTGAGCGTTGTGCGACGCGTTCGGCTCGGCCCAGATGTAGACGCCGTCGTCGGCCAGCGCTTCGTAGATCGCCTTCAGCGTGCCGCGAGGGTCCACCATGTCGTGAATGCAGTCAAAGCTGCAGATCAAGTCGTATTTGCCGTTGTTGCGGATCTCGTGCGCGGCCGCCTGGAGGAACTCCACGTTGGTGAGCCCGTTGGATGCCGCCAGCGACCTGGCTCGCTTGATGCTCCGCGCGTCGTAGTCGATACCCAGAACCTTCGAATTGGAAAACGCCTTGGCCATCGCCACCGTGGATTGCCCGCAGCCGCAGCCCACGTCGGCGATCGCGGCGCCCTTTTCCAGGCGCGCCGGCAGACCGGGCACGGCGGCCAGCCACTCCTGGGCCAGCGAGTGCATGTAGCCGGGCCGGAAAAACCGTTCGATGGCCTCCGGAATCTCGTCGCCGATATCCGAGTAGGAAATGCCGCCGCCGATGCGAAAGGCGTCCATGATCTTGGGCACGTTCCACAGCGACGGGGTGGTGAAGTGAAAACCGCCGCCGACGAACATGGGGCTGTCCTCGTTAGCCAGCACGAAGGCTTGCTCCTCAGTCATGACGTATTTGTTCGTCGCCGGATCGAAATCGATGTACTCGGCGGCTACCATGGCCCGCAGCCATTCCCGGACGTAGCGCTCGTTGAGCTTTGTCTTCTCAGCCAGCTCCACGCTCGTCAGTGGCCCGGCCCCGGCCATCGCCTTGTAAAGACCCAAGCGGTCGCCGATGTAGCCGAGCGCCATGGTGAACGCGCCGCCCATATCTCCGACCACACGAAATGCCAGTTCCTCCACTTTCTTCTCGTTCATTGCGTCCTCCAAGCCTGTGGCCTGTACATCAACCTACCACAGGCTACGGGCCACGGGCCACAGGCTGCTACAATCTCAGTTCGCTATGAGCGGCCAACTCACCCGCTACCAGAAGGTCGTCCTGGTCGTCGCCTGGCTGGGCTGGATTTTCGACTCCATGGACGCCACCATCTATAACCTGGTGCTCAACCCGGCCTTGCGGGAACTGCTCGGGAGCCGCGCCTCCACCGAGAACATCGGCTGGTATGGCGGCATCATCCTGTCCATCTTCCTGGTGGGCTGGGCGATGGGAGGCGTTTTCTTCGGGATCCTCGCTGACCGTTTTGGCCGCGCCCGCACCTTGGTGATCACCATACTGATCTACGCTGTGTTCACCGGCTGTGCCGGCCTCGCGCACACCTGGTGGGAACTGGCTCTGTACCGTTTCCTCACCGCCCTGGGGATCGGTGGCGAATGGGCGGCCGGGGCGACCCTGGTGGCCGAAGTCTGGCCCGAGTCGCTTCGCGTGCGGGGTGCCGGCCTCCTGCAATCGGCCTGGGGCGCAGGATACTTCCTGGCCGCCGGCCTCTACTGGCTGTTTTCGGCGCAGAACTGGCGGGTGATGTTCTTTGTCGGGCTGGCGCCGGCCCTGGTCGCGCTCGTCGCTCGGTGGAAAATAAAGGAGCCGGAGAAATGGAAGGAGGCAAAAGCCGCCGGCCACTCGCGTCCTGGGTTGACCGAGCTGTTTACGACGTTGCACCGCCGGGACACGCTGGTCGGAGCGGCGCTGGCCTTTGTTGCCGTCTTCGGCCTGTGGGGCGCCACCAACTGGACGCCCTCGCTGATCCGCGAGCTGCTGCAAGGCCAGCAGCTCGGCGCCGAGGCGATGGTCAAAAAGGTCAGCTACGCGGTGATGAGCCTCAACGCCGGCGCCATCATCGGCTATTTCTCCTTCGCGCCGCTCGCCGAGTGGATGGGCCGGCGCGGCGCCTTCCTGCTCATGATGGTGGGCGCGACCATCACCCTGCCGATGACGTTCCTGGTCCCCGATTCCTACGCCATGGTGCTGTTGACCATCCCCGCCTTGGGTTTCTTCACCAACGGCATCTTCAGCGGGTTCCCAATCTACCTGCCCGAGCTGTACCCCACGCGCATCCGCGCCACCGGCTCCGGCTTCTGCTTCAACGCCGGGCGGGTGCTGGCCGCCGGCGGGCCGTTTGTCACCGGGTATCTGGTGACGCACCTGGGCACCTTCGCCCGGGCCGCCAGCTCCATCGCCGTCGTCTATGTCGTGGGAATGCTGGTGCTGCTCTTTGCCCGGGAGACGAAGGGCCAGACACTGGGGTAGGTAGAGCTGACGCGGGGACGCGGGGACGGGGGAGACACGGAGGGATTCTCCTATGCTACTCTAATCGGTCTGCCCCGCAAGATCCCAAAACAAGCCCCGCCGCCCGTGCAGCCCGTCCCGCCCAAGCCACGCTCGGTGTGGCTGGAGCGCGTCACGCTGGCCCTGGCCGCCCTGTGCCTGCTGGGGTTGTTCTCGACCGAGGCCGGAGACACCGATTTCTGGTGGCATCTGAAGACCGGCCAGTACATCGTCGCGCAGCGGCGGCTGCCCGTGCCGGACCCCTTCTCGTACACAGCCGATCTCGGCAAGCCGGCTTACCCGGGCGAGGAACGCGTCCGCTATTTCAACTTGACCCACGAATGGCTGGCTCAGGCGCTGTGGTACCTGATTTATCGGGTAGCTGGCTTCCCCGGCGTGGTGCTGTGGAAGGCGCTGTTGCTCTCGGCCTTCTGCGCGCTTGGCGGATTGCTGGCCGCGCGGCGCGGCGGGAGCCTGTACTGGGGTCTGGGGGCTTGCGCGGCCACAGCCACGCTGGCCTCCCTGTTCAGCGCCGACCGGCCCGCGCTGATCTCGTTTTTTCTGGTGGCCCTCTTCATCTGGGTTCTGGAGCGAGGCGGACCGCTGTGGATACTGCCAATACTTTCCGTGGTTTGGGCCAATTCCCACGGCGGCTACCTCCTGGGCTGGGTGATTCTGGGCGCCTACACGGCCGGCGCTTTTCGCCGCCTGGCCCCGGTAGCCCTGGTCTCCATCGCCGCGTCCGGATTGAATCCGAGCTTCTTCCGCATTTTGCAGATCCTGCTCGACTACCGGCA
>JACQDI010000712.1 GCA_016201195.1 Acidobacteriota bacterium
ACTTTGGGGATTTGTTCAAGCTGGCTAACGCCTCGACGCCTCGATCGTCTCCTCGGCATCTGCGAGTGCCTTGATTGCCATGTCCCGCCAACCCTGGACCACGTCTCGATAGTCCGCTTTGTTCCGTGCCTCTCGCAGGCGGTTTAAGGTCGCGCCAATATCTTTGCGAACCGCGTCACGACTGTTCTGGAATTGATCTCGAACCCAGATATGGACGTTCCGCCCGCGTGGAATCACAAGACTCTCTCTGTCGCGCAGGTGGTTTCGTGCGGTACCGAACGCACCATAGTAGGCCCGGCTGACTGCGGAACGCAGACTGCCCTCGCCGCTCTGCGGGCCGGTACCGTAAACAAGGAGTTGCCGCGCTACGTTCAGGTACTCAGACCAGTCAAAGCTCACCGGAATTCCACATCGATGCAGACTTTCCCTTGTGCCCGGTCCAAAGCGTGGAGCCACCAGTCATGATCGAACCGCTTCAAATTCGCTCGCGCCTTCCCCACATCCAGATCGGTCTCTATCGAGATCAGCAATTCCTCGTGTTCTGCCTCCGCGTCAGGAGAGACTTCGAGGAACACTTGCGCGCCCGCAAAGTGCTTCTGAATCGGATTGTATGCTTCGCGAACCAGTGAGATTAGAAACGGGTTCTCCCGGAGAAAGCGGAGCACCTCCGCTCGATCGCGGAGGCGATACAGCCGCTCGATCTCAGGAACCGGCCCGGCGGCAGCGGGAGTGCCCATTGTCTTTTCCTTGGTCATTATTGCGTACGGCTCCTCTCCTGTCTAGCCCAAACCATCGAACCTCTTTACCAACCATATCGGCAGGCAAAGAAAAAGCGAACAGAGAGAAATATCCCCTGATTCCAGTTTGCACCCGGAGCCAGCGGGAATCAGGGGTTCGAATCGCCATCTCGTTGATTCTTTGGGAGAAAAAAGTGCCAATTTGACGCGAACGTATTTTCGCTTCCGGCCCGCCCGCGAAGGCGACGCCGGAGGCTTTATCCCGCGGCTTCGGCGCGAGGATCGAGCCGTCATGGAACCGGCGAGGTGGATTTCCGAGCTGTAAAAAGGGGTAAGATGTGTAATAGTTTCAGGATTGGGAGGAACCGGTATGAAGAAGATTAGACTGGCTGCGCTGATGCTCATCGCCGCGGGGGCGCGGGCGCAGGACTCTGGTATTCAGGGTGTAGTCACAGACCAATCGGGCGCCAACGTGCCCAACGTGTCCATCACCGTGACCAACGTGGCTACTGGAGTTTCCAACGCGACCAGCACGAGCGAGCTGGGCTTCTACAAGGTCCCGTTTCTGCCTCCGGGGACGTACAAAATCGAGGCTGTGAAGACGGGCTTTGCCACCGTCACTCGCGACAACCTGAAGCTGGACGTTGACCAGCTCGCGCGCGTCGACTTCACCTTGCGGGTCGGTGCGGTGGCGGAAACCGTAGAGGTAACGGCGGCGGCCGCGCTCCTCGAGTCGGAAACCACGACCATGGGCACGGTGGTGGAGAACAAACGGATCTTGGAAATGCCGCTGAACCTCCGCAACTACCTGGAGCTCGCCCAGTCGGCCCTGGGCGTCCTGCCGGCGCGCACGCTGGGCCACGGGGCCCGCACCTCCGGCGAGGACGGCATGGAGGGCGGCTTCATCGCCGTCGGCATGCGCGGCTATCAGACCAACGTCCTGCTCGACGGCGTCGACAACAGCTCGCGCGCCTCCGGCGGTCCGCTGGGCTTTCAGGCCCAGGCTGTCAAGCCCGCCGTCGACTCGATCGCCGAGTTCAAGGTCGTCACCAACAACAACTCCGCTGAGTACGGCTACCGCATGGGCGGCAAAGTGCTGGTCTCCACCAGGTCCGGCACGAACCAACTCCACGCCTCCCTCTACGAGTTCCTGCGCAACGACAAGCTCGATGGCACGAACTTCTTCGCCAACCGCGCAGGCTCGAAGAAGCCCACCTTGCGCCAGAACCAGTTTGGCGGCACCGTAGGGGGGCCGGTCATCCGCAACAAGACGTTCTTCTTTTTCAGTTACCAGGGGACTCGCATCAGCCGGGGTAAGAGCTTTACCTCCACGGTCCCCAGCGCGGCTGCCCGCAGCGGCGATTTCTCGCGTGAATTCATCAACAACAACCAGATTTTTGATCCGCTCACCACCACCGGGGCGGGCGCTGCCGCCATCCGCACCCAGTTCCCCAACAACGTGATCCCTCCCAGCCGCTTCGATGCGGTTACCCCGAAGATCATCGCCAACTACCCGCTGCCCAACATCCCGGGCCGGGAGTACCAGACCAACAACTACTTCTTCTCCCCGAGCGACGCCGATCGCGCCAACCAGTACGACATTAAGGCCGACCACAACTTCTCGTCGCGCGACCGGGCGTTTTTCCGGTGGAGCATCCGGCGCGACTTCAAGTTTCAGAACGGCCCGCTGCCGCTCCAGGCCAACGGCGGCGGCCTGGGCCAGACGGTCGATCTGCCCGCCGACAACTGGGTCGGCAACTGGACCCACACCTTCACCCCGAATGTCTTCAACGAAGCGCGCTTCGGCTTCACCCATTACCCGACCCGCTTCGACATCCTGGACACGGGAAACCTGAACAAGAAATACGGCGTCAAGGCCGCTCCCGGCGACAGCTTCAACGACGGGCTCGACCACGGCTTGGCGCGCTTCTCGCCATCCGTCTATAACGAGATCGGCTCGCGCAGCTTCTGGCCCAACCGCAACTGGATGGACAACCTCCAGTTCAATGACAACGTGCTGATGCAGAAGGGAAGGCACGCGCTGAAGGCGGGGGTCGAGTTCCGCCGCCTGGATATTTTCCGCGAGGCCCAGCGCTTCCGCCGCGGCCGCTTCGCGTTCAGTAAGGTCTATACCGCCGAGAAGCCCAACGACGCCGCCAGCCGCACCACCACCGGCAACGGGTTGGCCGATATGCTGCTCGGCTGGTCCAACCAGACTACCGTCGGCAACCAGTTGAGCGAAGACGCTATCGCCCCCTACTGGGGCGGCTACTTCCTCGACGACTTCAAGATCAGCTCGCGACTGACGCTGAACATCGGCCTGCGCTGGGAGCTGTTTCAGTCGCCGTATTTTCCCGATGGCGCGCCGGTGGGCCGGCTGGGGGTGAGCCGCTTCCTCACTGAGTTCAGCGGCGTTCCGCGCGGCGACCCTCGTTATGAGACCTTCGAGCGCCCCAAGGACGGCCGCGACTGCGGCTGCAACGAGAACTGGAAGAACTTCTCCCCGCGCCTCGGCATCGCCTACCGGCTCACCAACAAGACAGTGGTGCGCACCGGCTTCGGCATCTTCTACGGCGATGCCGACTACCTCACCAGCGAGACCGCGCGCTGGATCAACCAGACGCCCGATTTCACCGAGGTGATCGTCAACGGCACCAATACAACCCAGGCGGCCTTTGTCCAGGACGGCTTCGCTCCAGTCGTGCTCCCCGCCAAGGCTCCCGTGCAGGGCACCAACGTCGAGACATCTTCGCCCAATATGCCCAACCAGTATTCGACCCAATGGTTTCTTGATGTGCAGCGGGAACTGCCGGGCGATCTGCTGTTCGTGGTTGGCTATCAGGGCACCAAGTCCACCCATCTCTATCAGGGCCGCAACATCAACAACGGCGGGCCGCATCCCACAATCCTGGAATCCCTCCGCCGGGTGCGCCCCGCGTGGAACAACGTGACCCTGCGGCAAGCGGGCACCAACGCCAACTACAACGCCCTGGTGTCGAAACTTGAGAAGCGCTTTTCCAAAGGCCTGACCCTGATCGCGTCCTACACCTGGTCCCACAACATCGACCAGGGAGAAGAGTCTCTCGACGAGAACCTCTCGGGATCGGCTAACCCGTACAACCTCAGCGCCGAGCGGGGCAACGCCAGCCTCGACCGCCGCCACAGCTTCCTCACCAGCTTTAACTACGAGCTGCCGTTCGGGCGCACCAAGCCCTTCGGGGCGGGCTGGAACCGTGGGGTAGACGCCATCCTCGGCGGCTGGCAATTGGGCGGCGTGCTGAGCCGGCGGACCGGGTTTCCCTTCGACGTCAGCTATCCCGGCGACCCGCAGAACAGCGGCACGCGCAACCGCGGCAATCGCATCGCCGACGGCACGGTCGACCACCCCACCATCGACCGCTGGTTCGACCAGTTTGCCTTCGTCCAGAGCGCGCCAGGGGTGTTCGGCAACACCGGCCGCAATGTCCTCTACGGTCCGGGCGCGACCAACTTCAACCTGATCCTCGCCAAGCGCTTCAACCTGCCCAAGGAGGGCCACTACCTGCAGTTCCGCTTCGAGTCGTTCAACTTCACCAACACCGCGCACTTCGACCAGCCCGCCGCCGGCCTGCGTTCCCCGAACACGGCCACCATCAACGCGGCCGACGATCCCCGCCTCATCCAATTCGGGCTGAAGTATTCTTTCTAAGTACGATGCCGTCAACCGTTCGACTGCCGGGAGGGGCCACTCCCTTACGGTCGTGGCTCTGAAACAGCTTCGTGCACGCTGCCATAGTATACTGAAGACATGCGAACCCTATTACTTTTCGCCGCGGCGTGCGTCCTGACCGGCTGTGCCACCAAGCGCTACGTCCGCGAAACCGTCGCCCCGGTCAACCAGAAGACCAGCGATCTCGACAAGCGCAGCGCCGAGAACGCGACCGCCGTGCAGGCCCTCGATGACAAGACCCAGCGCAACATCTCCCGCGTGGATGAGAAAGCCGGGGCGGCCGAAGCCCGGGCGAATGAGGCGGCCCGTCTGGCCGGCCAGGCCGGAACCCAGGCGGCTCAGGCCGGCGAGAAGGCCGAGGCGGCCCGCGCCCTGGCCGAGGGCGGCGTAGCCCGCGCCGGCAAGCTGGAAAAAGTCGTCGCGGACCTGGACAAGTTTCGCCTCGCCTCCACCACCAAGGTTTTCTTCGCCTTCAACCAGAGCAATCTGAACGACGATGGCAAGAAGGATCTGGACGCTCTGGCCCGCTCGCTCCCTCCGCGGTACGTCCTGGAGGTGCAAGGCTTCAGCGACAGCGTCGGGGACGCCGACTACAACTACGCCCTGAGCGAGAAGCGCGCGGCAGCCGTGGTGCGCTACCTGACCACGCAGCACAAGGTGCCCGTCTACCGCATTTCCACCCTGGGATTGGGAAAGGAAATGCCGGCCGTGGGCGGCGACCCGCGCGAGATCCGCAAGCTCAGCAGGCGCGTGGAAGTGAAGCTCTATACCCCGGCTGAGTAATCTACGGCGCCGACCACAGCAGCTTTCCCTCCGGCCCGAACAGGGCCAGTGCCGATTCCGAGCGGTTTCGCACCTCGGTCGAAGGAATCATGTCAACCGAGGTGGCCCCCAGCACGCTACGGATCTTCCCGTCCTGGTCGGAGGTGAACAGGCTCGGTTTGCCATCCGCGAGCACGGCCACCGTTGCCCGCGGTGTGTCCTTCTTGTCGGACACGAACAAGCCCGACCGCTCGTCGGGCCACACGGCCAGCGCCACGCGGACCTTGCCGTCTTTGTCGGAGAGCGCCAGGTGCGGGCTGCCGTTGGGCATCACGCCCAGGACGGCGCGGACCTCCCCGTGCTTGTCGAACAGGAACAAGGCCGGCCGGCCCGATTTGTCCACGTGAAACCGCCCGCACGGCTTGCCGTCGCTTTCGACCAGCCGGAATTCCTCAGCCTCGATTACCTTGGCCCTTTTCTCTTGAGCGAGCACCGGCGTACCCACGAGCAGCCGCACCGCTGCTGCTCCCCCCAGCATCCCGCCCGCCGCCGCCACTGTCATTACCAACGTCAGCTCTCTTCCGTTCATCTCCGTACCCCCGACTGCTTACTGCCTACGGCCTGCGGTCCACTAAAAGGCGAGCTTCATCGCGATCTGGATCTGCCGCATCGGCGTGTTGAACAGCAGGCTGCTGATCACCCCCGCGTTAGCCGTGCCGATACCCGAGCCTGGCGCGGCGAACTGGGGATGGTTGAAGGCGTTGAAAAACTCGAACTTCAACTGGTGGTCGAAACGCTCGCGGAACCGAGTGCTCTTGGTGATGCCGATATCGAACTGCGCCTGTCCGGGCGCCCGCAAAGGGTTGCGGCCGGAGTTGCCGAACGTGCCGGTGTTGTCACGCGTGGGGACAAATGCGCCCAGATCGAACCAGCGGTCCGTCGAGGGCGAAGAGAGCGATCCATTCCCGATGCGGTCCGGGCGGTTACCGGTTCCGGTGGAAAGCAGGCCCTGCTGCTGGGTGACGTTGAAGGGCAGGCCGGTGCGGAGAAGCGTGATCCCGCTGATCTCCCAGCCGCTGATGAGCTTGTCCGCTATGCTCGAAACACCCGAGGCCAGCCGCTTTCCTTTCCCGAAGGGCAGCTCGTAAATGTAGCCCGTCGTAAAGGTGTGCGCCACGTCGAAGCCGGCGAGACCTTTGTCCCGGTTGAAATTGTAGGCGTCCAGGGTCCCGCTTTCGGTGTCGGAAGCGATGTCGATGGTCTTGCCGAAGGTATAGCTGCTCCGAAACGAGAGCCCGCGCGAAAAGCGCTTTTCGAGCTTTGCCTGCAGCGAGTGGAAGCTGGAGTAGCCCGTGCTTTTCACCTCCGACATACTCCGCATCAGAGGCGACAGTCCGATGAAAGGACGATTCACGTCCTGGTTGGTGACGCCCACACGATTCGGCGCCTGGTTGATGTCCTGCTTCATCACCAGGTGCGTACCTTTGCTGCCGGCATAGGCCACTTCCAGCATCAGGTCGCGCGCCAGTTGCTGCTGCACATTCAGGTTCCACTGCTGGGCATAGCCGTCGCGGAAGTCTGGATCGAAGATGGACCGGGTGGTCCCCGACGGCGGGGCGTTGAAGTCGAGCGGCGGTGGCGGAGGAACGCCGTCACTCAGCCTGCGCGCGGGCACGAGCGTGGTGGTGAAAGATTGCGACAGCAGGAAAGGCGGGTTCTGGGCCTTCGACGAGGAGGTGCCGGTCAGGGGATTATTCCAGAAGGCTCCATAACCGCCGCGCACGATCGTTTTGCCGTTGCCGAACACGTTGTAGGCGAAGCCCACGCGAGGAGCAAAGTCCGTCTTGGGAGTGACCTGGAGCGTGCGCCCGAGGGAACGGCCGCTGGAGAGCTTGGCGCTGTCGGAGGCGACCACAAACCGGCCATTGCCAGGGTCAAAGGCCGACTGGCGATCGTGCACTTCGACATACGGAACGAACAGATCGTAGCGGATCCCCAGATTCAGGGTCAGGCGGG
>JACQDI010000769.1 GCA_016201195.1 Acidobacteriota bacterium
CCTGGAGGGCCCGCGTGTAGAACTCGCGATAGCTGACGGCGCGATCGGGGCAAAGGATGCACGGGCGGTCCGGATCAAGGCGGACCACGCGCCGCAGGCCTGCCAATAGGTTGGTCATTGGTTTCCCAGAATCACCACACAGGCCACCGCGCCGGGGCCGCCGAGGTTGTGTACCAGGCCCAGTTCGGCATCGCGCACCTGGCGCGGCCCGGCCTCGGCGCGAAGCTGGGTGACGACCTCGTAGATCATACGGACCCCGCTCGCGCCGATGGGGTGCCCGAAGGATTTTAACCCGCCGCTGGGGTTCACGGGAAGATCCCCCTCCAGCTTGCTGCGGCCTTCGGCGATGAAATGCGCGCCCTCGCCCTTGCGGCAGAAACCGAGGTCCTCGTAGTTCGAGATCTCGGTCCACGTGAAGCAGTCGTGCACCTCGGCCAGGTCGATTTCCTTGCAAGGATCGCGGACGCCGGCCATCGTGTACGCCTGCTTCGCCGCCGCCTGCGTCGCGGTGAAGCCGACGTATTCGAAGGTCGGGTCGTACCAGGGGCGGCCACTGGTGACGGCCAGGCCGAGTCCCTTGACCAGCACGTAGTCGTCGCGAAACTGGCGAGCCATGTCGGCGCGGCAGAGGATCGCTGCGGCAGCGCCGTCGGTGGTGGGGCAGCAGTCGAACAGGCCAAACGGCCAGGCCACGATCGGCGCTTCGAGCACCTGCTCCTCGCTCACTTCCATCTGGAAGTGGGCCTTCGGGTTGAGCGACCCGTTGTGGTGATTCTTGACGGCGACCTTTGCGAGCGCCTCGCGGCCGCCGCCGAAGCGGTAGAAATAGCGGTTGGCGGCCAGAGCGAAGACGCCGGGGGCAGTGAGTCCATCGTGCTGGTAGGGATGGCCGCCTTCCCAAGAGAGGCCGCGGATGGGGCGATCCCTCAGCTTCTCGGCGCCGAGCACGAGGACCACGTCGTGCATCCCGGAGGCCACGGCCATGGCCGCGTTGCGGAAGGCGTCGGTGCCGGTCGCGCAGTAGTTCTCGACGCGCGAGATGGGCTTGCCGTAGAGGCGCAAGGCGTCGGCGAGCGAGACGGAGGCTTTGCCGTGACCAGCGTACGGGGAAAAGGTCCCGAGCCAGGCGGCCTCCACGCGCTCGGGCTCAATGCGGGCGTCGGCGAAGGCGGCGTAGGCCGCATCCACCACCAGGTCTTCGAAACTCTGGTCGAAGTTCTCGCCGAACTTGGTGCAGCCGACGCCGAGGATGGCGACTTTGTCTTTGATCGATTCCGGCATCAGATCCTCCGGCATTTCCAATAGTAGTGATGCGAGGCAGCGCTTTCGCGCATGCGCCGCAGCACCAGCTCGACTTCCATGCCGATCTCGACGCCGCCCGCGTCCACGTCGGTCATCTGGCACAGGAAGCGCCCGCCGCCGTCGAGATCGACCACGGCCATCACCGTTGGCTGGATCGGCGCCTCGTAGAGGAAGTCTTTGGTGAAGGTGAAAACGCGGCCGCGGCGGGCGAGAGGCTGCTCGACCAGTCCCTCGGCGTTGCGGCAGGCCGAGCACACCCGAGCGATCGGAAACTGGACGAGGCCGCAGCGCGGGCAGCGCGTGCCGTGCAGGCGGACGTTCTGGGTCTCCTCGCGCTCCCAGAGGACGTTGGAAACCTCGGCCCCTCCGACGCGCAAGCGGAGATAGTCACGGAGCTTGCGGTAGATCTGGTAGCTGGGGTAAGGGATGCCGTGAGGGTCCGGAGCGAGGCGGCGGTCGCCGTTGCGGACGGCCCGGAACAGCATAGCATCCGCGCCGTCACCGTAACCAATCACAAGGATATAGTCGCCGGCGGAGGCGCGATCGAGAGCTTGGGCGAGCAGGAGCAGGGGCATGGCCGCGCCGGTGATGCCGACGTCGGCGAGGCGTGGATCCTCGATCCGGCCGGCGGGGATACCCAGGGCGAGGGCCGCGCCGAGATGGGCGCGCCCGTCGGGTGAAACCAGGGCGACCCGGGCGATGCGGGCGGGTTCGAGGCCGGCTTGTTCGAGCAACGCGCGCCCGGCGGCGACCACGTTGGCCTCGTAGCCCCGGGCGGTGGAAAACTTGGATGTGAACGACTGGACGTAAGCATCCGTATCGCGGCGCCACTCGTCGGGGAAGTCATCGGAGCGCGAAACGGCAGCGACCAGCTCGGCGATGCCGGGATCCGGGCCGACAGCGATGGCGGCCGCGGCGTCGCCAAATAGCATCTCCTCGGCCGATTCCGGCGCTCCCTGGCGCGTGTCCGAGGCAACGACCACCGCCCGCTTGCCGGTGTCCAAGGCAGCGCGCAAGGCGGTGGCGCCGCATCGCAGGGAGCCCCCGAAGTCGGCGGTGGCGACTTCCGCCGGCAGGTCGCAGCAGGCGGCGATGAGGCTGGCTGCGGAGCGCTGCCAGTAGGGCGCGGTGGTGGAGGCGAAGTAGAGCGCCTCGACGCCGGAGGCCAGGGGCGCGGCGGCGGCGTGGCCCAGCGTGAGCGAATCCTCATCAAAGTGCGCCACGGCTTTCGAGCCGGACGGGGCTTTGGTGGCCCAGGCAGCGGCGATCGCCTCGCGGCTCAGGCGGTGACGCGGAATGTAGACGGAATATCCGGTGATGCCGCTCATGTGACTTCGCGTGTGTGCTCGCCCAGGCGCGGGACGGCTCCGCCCGCTTGTCCCGGGGTCTCGCTGAGCCTCGGCGTGAGGGGGATCTCGCCCGCCTCGGCCAGGGTACGGACCGGGGTCACGCAGGCGTCGGTCGACCGGAAATGCTCAAACCATTCCTCGGCGGTCTTGGTTTGGAAGATCCGGGCCAACTCGGCTTTCATCTCGGCCTGTCGCGGGTTTTCGGCGAACTGTTCCGGGATGAGTTGCTCGCAGCCGAGGCCGCGGCAGAGGGCGACCCAGAACTTGGGCTCGAGCGCTCCGACAGCCACCCAGCGCCCGCCCTGCGCCTGGTAGAGGTTGTAGCAGGCGTAGCGGCCACTCAACATCGCGCCGCTGCCAGCCATCGGTACTACTGCGAGGGCCATCACGCCGTCACGCATCGCCACGTCGACCATCTGGCCACGACCGGTGCGGTGGCGGGCTTCGAGGGCGAGCAGGATGCCGATCACTGCCTGCATCGCCCCGCCGGCCAGGTCGGCCATCTGCACGTTGGGGATGCAGGGCGGCTCGAGGAGGCCGGCCAGGGCGACGTAGTTGATGTCGTGTCCGGCCATTCCGGCGCAGGGGCCGGTCTGGCCATAGCCGGTGAGGGCGACGTAGATGAGCCGTTGATTACGCGCCCGCAGCGTTTCGTAGCCGAGGCCGAGGCGCTGCATGACGCCGGGGCGGAAGCTTTCGATCAGAACGTCAGCGCGGTCGGCCAAGCGCAACAACGCGTCCTTGTCGTGCGGGTCTTTCAGATCGAGGGCCACGCTTTTCTTGCCCCGGTTCACTAACGAGAACACAGCCGGGGAGATGTGGCGGCCGTAGTCGCCAAGGCCGGGCTGCTCGATCTTGAGGACCTCAGCGCCGAAGTCCGACACGAGTTGTGTGGCGGCAGCGCCAGGGAGCAGCCGGGTCAAATCGAGGACCGTTATGCCGTCAAGAGGTCGCATGGTCGCATTTGTGGCGCACGCACTCTTGCGTGCTGCCTCGACACTCGTGTCGAGGCCCGGAGCGTCGAGACCAGTCTCGACGCAGCAGACAAGAGTGTCTGCGCCACGGGGACCTCCCTACACATACAGTCCGCCGGTGACCAGAATCACCGCGCCAGTCACGTAATCCGAAAGCGACGAGGCCAGGAAGAGCACCGGGCCGGCGGCGTCCTGCGGAGTGCCGGCGCGCCGCAGCGGGATGTGCTGGATCACCGCGTCGCGCTGCTCCTTGGGTATGCCGACAACCACGCCGCCCGCGGCCGTGGCGCCCTTTTCTTTATCCTGGGTCAAGCGCGTATCGATGAACCCGTACGCCACGGCGTTGCAGGTGATGTTGAACTGGCCCCACTCCTTGGCGATGGTCTTGGTCAGACCCACGATGCCCATCTTGGCCGCCGCATAGTTCGCTTGGCCGGCGTTACCGGCGACGCCGGAGGTGGAGCTGACATTGATGATCTTCCGGCAGGGAACGGCGCCCCGGGCGGCCTCGGCCTTGGCCGCCTCGCGCAGGTAGCCGGCGGCGGCGCGGATGATCCGGAACGGGGCCTTGAGATGCACGTCCAGAATACCGTCCCACTGCTCGTCGGTCATCTTGTGGACGACCGCGTCCCAGGTGTAGCCGGCGTTGTTGACGAGGATGTCGATGCGGCCGAAGCGGTCGAGGGCGGTGCGGACCCAGCGGTCGGGGAAGATGGGGTCAGTCACGCTGCCCGCGCACACGGCCACCTCGGTGCCCTTCAGCGCTTGGGCGGCCTCTCGCGCAGGCTCCTCATCGAGATCGTTGATCACCAGGCGCGCGCCCTCGCGGGCGAACAACTCCGCCGTGGCGCGGCCGATGCCGCGGCCCGCGCCGGTGATCAGCGCCACTTTTCCGTCGAGCAGTCCCATTACGCCTCCCTCTTCCTGAGCAGGATCTTATCGTGGTAGACGATGACGGTCTCGTTGTTCTGGTTGATCACGGCGGTCTCGAACTCGACCACGCCGCGCCCCTCGCCCTTCTCCTGGGTTTGGGCCACGCGCTTGTGAACCCGCACCGTATCGCCAATGAAGACCGGCTTGGTGAAGCGCAGCTTGTCGACCCCGTAGAAGGCCAGCACCGTGTCGTTGACCAGGTTCATCTGGGCAACCAGTCCGGTCGAGACGCTGAAGATGAGCGCGCCGTGGGCGATGCGCTGGCCGAACATCGACTGGCGCGCAAATTCCTCGTTGGTGTGCAGCTCGATGAAGTCGCCGGAGAGGCCCGCGAACTGCACCACGTCCGCCTCCGTGATGGTGCGGCCCCGGGATTCGAACACCCGGCCCGGCGTAAAATCCTCGTAGTAGAGACTCATCGTCTTTGATACTCTATCATGCGGGTTGCGGGGTGCATGTTGGGGGTCGCGGCCCCGCAACTCCGGCTAAGGGGGTGGAGCGATGTCTTCTTCGACCCGGCGGCAGCTTCTTTCGGCCATAGGGCCCTTCTTTCATGTCTTGCGGGCGGCGGAGGCGAGACGGCCGAACTTCTTGTTCTTGCTCACCGATGATCAAAGTTACGCCACCATGAGCTGCACCGGCAGCCCGTTCATGAGGACGCCGAACATCGACCGGATCGCGCGTGAGGGGGTGACCTTCACCAATGGCTTCGTGGCCATGTCGTTGTGCGCGCCGAGCCGGTCGTGCTTCTTGACCGGCCTGTATCCCCACACCAATGGCATCTACCAGAACAACATCCGCTTCAACCAGCAACTCGCCACGCTGCCGCGGACGCTGCACGACGCCGGCTACCGTACGGCCCATATCGGGAAATTTCACATGGACGGCGACGACCGCGTGCAGCCGGGCTACGACTACTGGGCGGCGCAGGTGGGCCAGGGCAGCTACATCGACCCGCGGAAGAACGTCAACGGGCAGTGGGTGGACCTGAAAGGCTACGACACCAAGATCGTGACCGACCAGGCGATCGAGTTCATGCGGGGGACCAAAGCAGGGCAGCCGTTCTGCGTGTGGATCGGCTACAAGGCCTGCCACGGGCCGTTCACACCGGCGCCGGGATATGAGAAGGCATTCTCCGACCGGGAGTTCAAGCCGCCGGCATCGTATTTCGCCGACGATCCGGGGAAGCCGCAGCGGGTGCGGAGCAAGATGCGGGGCGGGGAGGTGCGGATGGCCCGTCGCGCTTTGAAAAAGAAGAAGCAGCAGCGTCCCGGGCTGGATGGACCGCTGTCGCTCGAGCAGTGGGCGGAGCGCGAGCGCAACCAGTATCGGGCGCTGATGGGGGTCGAGGACAGTGTCGGGCGCCTGCTCGGCTATCTCGACGAGCAGAAACTGGCCGAGGACACGATCGTTTTCTACGCAGGGGACAACGGATTCTTCCACGGCGAGCACGGGCTGCACGGGAAACTCGAGGCGTACGAGGAGTCGATCCGCGTGCCAATGCTGGTGCGGTATCCGCGGCGGATTAAAGCGGGGCAGAAGTGCGATTCGTTCGTGATCAACGTGGACCTGGCCCCGACGATTCTCGACTTTTGCGGCGTGAAGCCACCGAAGCCGATGCAAGGGCAATCGTGGCGGCCCCTGGTAGCCGGAGACGCCAAGCGGGCGCGCTGGCGCGACGTGTTCCTGTACGAGATGTTCGGCCCGGCGGCCCAGCCTACCGCCCCGACGGTCAAAGCGCTGCGGACCGACCGGTACAAGGTGATCCTAAACTTGAATCCCCGGGACGTCGAAGAGCTTTACGACTTGAAGAGCGATCCACAGGAGATGAAGAACCTGGCCGGGGACAGGAACTACCGCGACGCAGTCGTGAAACTGAAACAGCAGATGCTGACGGCGATGCGGGAGTTGGGGGATCCGGCCGTTCCGGCGGTGGAGGCGACGTTGGTATACTGACGTTATGGCCGTTTACGAAGAAGTGAAGAGAGCGTTGCAGGACATTATGGCCCCGCAATTGGCCGAAATTCGGGGCGAGATGCGCACGGGGTTCGCGGAACTGCGAGCTGAGATGGATTCTCAGTTTGCGGAGGTGCGATCGGAGATCGCGCAACTACGGTCTGAGATGCGGCAGGAGATCAACAATCTGCACACCGATCTGGTGCGCGTGGAGCAGGTACTTAACGCGCGCTTGCAGAGCTTCGAATTGGTCGAGCGGGTAGTGCGCCTGGAGGAACGGGTGGGCGCGTTTAAACAGGCTCCTGCTGGGTGAGGCAGTGGAGCGTTCCTAATCCCCAAACCAAATCTACCGAGTGAATGCCGATGACCTGGCGGTCCGGGAAGAGGATCGCCAGGGTCGAGAGCGCGGTGCGGTCGTGCGGGTCGTCGAACGTGGGAACCAGTACGATCTTGTTGGCGATGTAGAAGTTGGCGTAGCTCGCGGGCACGCGGCGGCCGTCGAAGTAGAGCGGCGCGGGCATGGGAAGTGGGACCACCCGCAGGCCCTTGAACGAGCGCAGGATCTCCCAGTTTTCCTCCAGCACGGCGTGGTTGGGGTCGGTGCGGTTAGGCTCGACGGCGGCCACCACCGTGGAGGGATCGACGAAGCGGGCGATGTCGTCAATGTGGCCGTGGGTGTCGTCGCCCTCGATGCCGCGGCGGAGCCAGATGACGCGGCTCGCACCGAGGCGCCGGCCGAAAACGGACTCCAGTTGCCGGCGAGTCAGGCCCGGGTTGCGCTGTTGGACTGGACTCAGCAGGCACTCTTCCGTGGTGAGCAGCAGTCCTCGGCCATTAACATCGATAGCCCCGCCTTCCAGCACAATCCCAGGATCGAGCAACGAAACGCCCAGCTTCCCCGCGGCCCTGGCTGCCACCCGGACGTCGTGCTTCCAGTTGGAGTACTTGGCCCAGCCGTTGAAGCGCCAGTTGTGGATAGCGAGCTGGCCGCCGCGCGTTTTTACAAACATGGGGCCGTAGTCGCGGGTCCAGGAGCGGTCCGTCGGAAAGGGAAAAAAATCCACCTGGCTCAAGTCGACGCCGGCGCGGGCGAGCATGCGGGCGGGGCGGGCGGAGTCCATGGTGATGATGCGGACGCGCTCCGAGTGGTGCAGGTGGCGGACGATCTCCACGTAGACCCATGGGATGGGAGCGAATTTGCCGGGCCAGTCGTTGCGGTTGTGGGGCCAGGCAATCCAGGTAGCGCGATGCGGCTCCCACTCGGCGGGCATCCGATAGGCCGGGGAGGGCATCAGTCGATCAGCCGAGCGGTCAGCGCGCCGTAGGTGTCGATGCGACGATCGCGGAGGAAAGGCCAGTTGCGGCGAACCTCCTCGATGCGGGCCGGGTCGCACACGCCGTAGACGATCTCCTCACGGTCGTGGGATGCCTCGGCGATGACTACGCCGAACGGATCGCAGAGGAACGAGCCGCCGAAAAACTCCAGGCCCCCCTTGGGCGGCCCTTCGTGGCCGACGCGGTTCACGGCGGCCACGTACATCCCGTTGGCGATGGCGTGGGAGCGCTGGATGGTTCGCCAGGCGTCGTATTGCTCGCGGCCGTGGCGTTCTTTCTCGCTAGGGCGCCAGCCGATGGCAGTGGGGTAGAACAGCACCTGCGCGCCCCGCAGCGCGACCAGGCGCGCCGCCTCCGGATACCACTGATCCCAGCAGACCAGGGCGCCCAGGCGGCCGACCCGCGTGTCGCAAGCGGGGTAACCGAGGTCACCTGGGGTGAAGTAATACTTTTCGTAGTAGAGCGGGTCGTCGGGGATGTGGGTCTTGCGGTAGACGCTGACCAGCGATCCGTCGGCGTCGAGCACGGCCGCGCTGTTGTGGTACACGCCTGCGGCCCGGCGCTCGAAAACAGAGGCGATCACCACGACCTGGTGCCGGCGTGCTGTTTCCGCGAGGACGTTGGTGGTGGGTCCCGGGATCGGCTCGGCGAGATCGAATAGCGCCGCATCCTCGCGCTGGCAGAAATACTGGGAGCCGAACAGCTCCTGAAGGCACACGACCTGGGCGCCGCCTCGGGCGGCCTCTTCGATCCGCTCCACGGCCCGAGAGAGGTTGTCCTTCGGGTGCGGCGTGCAGCGCATCTGGACCAGTCCGATGGTGAACTTGCCGGCCATCCCATGATTATGCGGCATGCATGCCGTGTTGTACAATCGGGCCTATGCTCAGCTACGCGAGGGGGGAGCAGCTTCCCATTCTGGAAAAGACGATCGACCAGGCGTTGCGGGACACGGTGGCGGGTCATGCCGATCGCGAGGCGCTGGTGGTGCGGCATCAGAACGTGCGGCTCACCTACGGGGAGCTGGACGCGCGCGTGGAGCAAACGGCGCGGGGCCTTGCCGGCTTGGGGCTGCGGCCCCAGGACCGGGTCGGCGTGTGGGCGACCAACTGCGTCGAATGGGTGCTGCTCCAGCTCGGCTGCGCGCGGGCGGGAGTAGTGCTGGTGAACGTCAACCCGGCCTATCGCTCTCACGAGCTGGCCTACGTACTTCGCAAATCGCGCATGAAGGCCATCTTTCTGCGCGAGAAGGACGCCAGGGCCGATTACCGGGCGATCCTGGAGGAGGCGCGGGCCAAACAGGCTGTGGCGCTCGAGCACGTGGTCTACCTGGACCATGAATCCTGGGGGCGAATGCTGGCTAATGGGAAGGACTTCTCGGCCGACGCGATCGCCCCTGACGACGTTACCAACATCCAGTACACTTCAGGGACGACCGGGGCGCCCAAAGGGGTGCTGCTCACCCACCGCAACCTGGTGAACAACGGCTGGTTCCTCAGCCTCGGCCTGAAGATCACGGAGCAAGACCGGATCTGCGTGCCGGTGCCGCTCTACCACTGCTTCGGGTGCGTGATCGGCACGATGGTGGCGACGGTCACCGGAGCAGCGATGATCCTGCCGGCGGCGCAGTTCGACGCAAGGGCTACGCTGGAGGCGATTCACGCCGAGCAGGTCACCGCACTCTACGGCGTTCCGACCATGTTCATCGCCGAGCTGGAGCACCCTGAATTCAGCCGCTTCGATCTGACCTCGCTGCGCACCGGGATCATGGCCGGCGCCCCCTGTCCCATCGAGGTCATGAAGCGCGTGGCCGACCAGATGCACTGCCCGGAGATGACCATCGCCTACGGCCAGACCGAGAGCTCCCCGGCCATCACGCTGTCGAAGGTGGACGACAGCCTGGAGCTCCGTGTCTCAACGGTAGGTTGCGCGCTGCCCAACACCGAGGTGAAGATCGTTGCCCCCGGCAGCGGCGAGACCCTGCCCGCCGGCGAGCAGGGCGAGCTGTGCACGCGCGGCTACCTGGTGATGAAGGGCTACGACGAGGAGCCGGAGGCCACGCGGAAGGCGGTCGACCCGGAGGGCTGGCTGCATACAGGCGACCTGGCCACCATGCAGCCCAACGGCTATTACCGCATCACCGGCCGCGCCAAAGAGATGATCATTCGCGGCGGAGAAAACATTTACCCGCGCGAGATCGAGGAGTTCCTCTACACCAACCCCAAGATCGCCGATGTGTATGTAGTCGGGCTGCCCGACGTCAAGCTTGGCGAGACGGTGCTTGCCTGGATCCGGCTCAAGGCGGGCGAGACGACAACCGAGGAAGAGATCCGCGAATTCTGCCGGGGCAAGATCGCGCACTTCAAGATCCCGCAGTACATTCGCTTGGTCGATTCCTTCCCCATGACCGTGACCGGGAAGATCCAGAAGTTCCGCATCCGCGAGCAGGAGATCCAGGCGCGCGGGCTGGAGGCGGCGGCGAAGGTGGAGACGGCCTGACGGCAGCTTCGCTCTCCAGTCGGAATTGCTCGTCAGTGAACTCGGGGAACGCGGACCGAGTGGCCGCCGGGCTCTCGAATCTCCAGGCCCGGCGGCGCGACTGTAAGGAAGTCTTTCGCATTCCAAGTCACCAGAACCACCGCTCCTGCCCGAACTGCCGAGTGGGCGATGATGGCATCGTAAACTCGCCCGCCGACGACTTTTTCCTGAACCACCTTCGCCACGCACGACCACACC
The DNA here is from genome assembly GCA_016201195.1 of Acidobacteriota bacterium. GTDB lineage: Bacteria > Acidobacteriota > Terriglobia > Bryobacterales > JACQDG01 > JACQDI01. The sequence goes on from JACQDI010000769.1 coordinate 10,583, forward strand.
AGCCCGGCGTCGATGCCGGGGACGATGGCGTCGGTAGAGAAGTTCTCCTCCAGGAGCTGTTTCGCCTCGTCGGACGGCATCCGGTAATCCCCGGGCAGGCGGGTCAGCACCGAGAAACACTCCAGCAGCGCGTGCGTCGGCACCACGAACTGTACCCTTTCGCGGCGCAGCTTACCCGGTCGGATTGCATTTCGCTACAGCTTTCGCTGGCGCACGAGCCCCAGGATCCTCATGGTGTCTTCGTGGGTGAGCTTCCGGCGCATGTACTTGCGGGGCACCGTCGCTACGAGAAAGGAGCCCTTCCGCACCAGCTTGACCCTGGAAACCGTCTCCATTTCGATCTTGCCGTCCCGGTACTCGACATCGAGCTGGACACCCGGCCACAACCCGGCGATGTCGCGGATC
>JACQDI010000070.1 GCA_016201195.1 Acidobacteriota bacterium
GCGGTGCCGCAGATTTATCATCGTACCTCAGGGTGGAGCGCCTCAAATGTAGCCATGCGTTCACCTTGCTCGTCGAGCACATAGCGACTGGCCGCGCTCACGTGATCGCCCTTCCACAGCCATCCGGTACTGCCATGTCGGGCCCACCGCTTTCGACCCATTTCATCGACCTTGATGCGGTTCAACAAACGGCTGGCATAAGACTTGGAGTCATTCATAATCTTCTCTGGTCGAGCGTCAGCTTGCACTACCGCGTGGACATGATTGGTGCGCACGTGAGCGGCCCACAAGGTCCAACCGCGGTACGTGCAGACCTCTTCGAGCGCCCGCAACACCGCCGCTTGGCGAGCCGTGTCCAGCGAGTAAGGCGGCTGATCCATGCATCGCTGTTCGGCTGCTTTCCGCTTCCGGTCCGCTTCCAGCAGCCGGTTCCTGTGAAGGTTATGCCCTCGATCGACAGATCCCGATTCATCGCCGTGGAGGCGGCAGCCGTAGCAAGCAAGAGTAGTGAGGTAAGTCACAGAACTCTCGTTATATCGCTCCCTGAGCGCTACGCTCAGATTCTTCTCATCTGGCCAACGGCTGCAAGGACGGATTTGTGGGGCTTGATAGTTCCGAGCTTGGGTGCCCTCCGGGCCCGTTAGGAGCGGTGTTATAGGCGCGTTGAGGACCGCTCCCTCACGGTCGCGGCTCGGAATGCCGACTACACTTGTACACGTCCACTCTCGGCGCGCTACAATCATTCTATGGTCAGGACGAGGTGTACCGTGAAGAAGCTTCTCGCTTTACTTGTTCTGTGTCTCTGTGCCTCTGTGGCTTTCCCCCAGGGCGGCGAATCGACCGAGATTCTCGGCGTGGTGACCGACGCGACCGGCTCGCTCGTCCCCGGCGCCGAAGTGACCGCCACCCACATCACCACCGGCCAGAGCCGCAAGGTCACTACCGGCGAGTCGGGAACCTATGTGTTCCCGCTGATGGCCCCGGGCGAATACACCGTCCGCGCCGAAAAGCAGGGCTTTCGCGCCGAGGTCCGCTCCGGCCTGACCCTGCAACTGAACCAGAAGGCGCGCGTCAACTTCACGCTCCAGGTCGGCTCCGTCTCCGAATCGGTCGAGGTTACCGCTGAAGGATTGCTGCTGACCACCGATGACGCCACCCTGGGCAACGTGGTCGAGCAGAAGCGCGTGGTCGACCTGCCGCTGAACGGCCGCAACTTCGCCAACCTGGCGGGCCTGATGCCCGGCGTGATCAAGGGCATCTCGTCGAACACCAACCAGTACGGCCGCAAGGACTCGGCCATCGCCGTCAGCGCCAACGGCTCGCGCGAGAACCAGGGCCAGGTCCTCTACGACGGCGTGTACACGGCATGGAACATCAATAACGCCACCTTCTTTAAGGCGTCGATCGAGGCCATCCAGGAGTTCAAGGTTCACGCCGCCACCTATTCGGCCGAGTACGGCCATAACGCCGGCGCGCAGGTCGAGATCCATACCAAGCCCGGCTCCAACGACCTGCACGGGGCGCTGTTCGAATTCCTCCGCAACGACAAACTGGACGCCCGCAACTACTTCCGGCCCCGGCCATTGAGCAAGGACATCCTCCAGCGCAACCAGTTCGGCTTCGTGCTCTCCGGACCCGTGTACCTCCCCAAGGTTTACAACGGGCGCGACAAGACCTTCTGGATGGTGAACTACGAGGGCCAGCGCGAAAAACAGGAAGTGGCCCAGCGCGCTTCGGTGATCCCCGTTCCGTTCCGCAGCGGCGACTTCTCGTCGCTCACGACGCCGCTCAGGGATCCGCTCGGCGGCACGTTCCCCAACAACATCATCCCCGCCAACCGCATCGACCCTGTGTCGCGCAACTACCTGGCTTACCACCCGCTGCCCAACGCCTCTGGCGCGGCGAACCTGGCCGGCGTCGAGACCCAGATCAACGATATCAATCAGGTCTTCGTGCGCGGCGACCACAACATCGGCCAGAACGACAAGCTGTTCTCGCGCGTGGCCATCTTCAACTACGAGTTCCCGACCATCGGGCTGAATTATTTTTCGCCGCTGCAAAGCCGCATTACCGCGCGCAACGCGGTCATCAGCCACACGCACCTATTCGGGCCGACCGTGCTCAACGAGCTGAAGATCGGCTTCAACCGCAACTGGATCCTACGCAAGGGCCTCCGCACCAACACCAACTTCGACCCCGAATCGATCGGCTTGCTCGGCGTGCGCAGCGTGGACCCGGAAACCCGCCAGCCCCGCCGCCTCTCGCCGCTCGAGACGGGCCTCGTTCCCATGCAGGTTTCCGGCTTCCTGGAGATGGGCGACGGCGGCCTGATCCCCGATTTCAACGTGAGCGAAACCTGGCAGCTCGTAGACAACTTCACCATCACTCGCGGCGTTCACACCTTCAAGATGGGCCTGGACTTCAAGCGCCTGCGCATGGACCGCGCCGGCTCCAATAACGCCCGCGGCGTGTTCCAGTTCAATGCCCAGGTCACCGGCAACGCCCCGGCCGACTACATGATCGGCTTCCCGTCGCTTTCCCAAACCCCGGACGGGATACTGCCGGTCGAATACAACCAGCAGACCTACGCCGGTTATTTCCAGGACGAGTGGAAAGCGACGCGCAACCTGACGCTCAACCTCGGCGTGCGCTACGACTTCGTGGGCCCTACGTTCGAGGAAAACGGCACGCCCCGCACCCTGCGCTTCGACCGCCCTGGCGGCTACTTGTTCCCCGAGGACCCTTACGACAAGACACCTACCAAGCTCTATCACGCCGAGCGGAACCGCTTCTGGCCGCGGGTCGGCCTCGCTTACCGGCCGAGCGACAAGTGGGTAGTGAGACTAGGCGCCGGCGTCTACAACAACGCCAACCAGATGAACAACCTCACCGTGATAGGCAACCCGTTCAAGTCGTTCCAGGTGCAGTTTGTGGCCGACCCCGCTAACCCTACCCAGTTGACGCTGCGCAATCCCTACCCGATCGGGAAGGAGTCGGCCGCCCCGCCGCTGAGCGTGGTGGCCGTGCTGCCGGACCGCGTCAACGCCTACAACGCCCAGTGGAGCGCTGCCGTGCAGCGGCAGATCACGTCCTCTACGGCGGTCGAGATTTCCTACGTGGGCAGCCAGGCTTCGCACCTCGACAACAGCCGCAACGCCAACGATGCGCCGCCGGCTCCCGGCCCCGTCCAGGCGCGGCGCCGCTACCCGAAGTGGGGCGGTATCCGGTATCTCGGCAGCGACGGCAAGGCCTATTACCAGAGCATGCAGATCCGCGGCGAGCGGCGCTTCACCCGCGGCGTTTCCTTCCTGGCTTCCTACACCTGGGCGCACAACATCGACCAGGCCTACGGCACCAACGAGTCGCTGCCCTTCTCGACCAACGGCGCCCAAAACCAGGATTGCTTCCGCTGCGAACGCTCCGACTCCGGCTTCGACTACCGCCACCGCTTCACCACCAGCTTCCTGTGGGATATTCCTGCTCCCAAGGGCTGGCGCGGCCCCGCCGGGTTCGCTCTGAAGCACTGGTCGTTCAACGGGATCGTCACTTACCAGTCCGGCTTCCCGTTCACCATCACCCAGCAGGGCAACCGTCAGAACACCAGCGGCAGCCCGCAGCGCCCCGACTATGTGCCGGGACAAAACCCGAAACTCGCGAACCCCGACCCGGACCTGTGGTTCAACACTGCGGCGTTCCAATACGCCGATTTCAAGTTCGGCAACGTCGGCCGGGACACCCTGCGCCAGCCGGCGATGAAAACCTGGGACATCGGGCTGTTCAAGCAGTTCCCGATCCGCGAGGGGCAGCGCGTCCAGTTCCGATTCGAGGCGTTCAACCTGTTCAACACCCCGCAGTTCGCGGCCCCCAACCGGACGCTCGGCGCTCCGGCGTTTGGGCAGATCACCTCCACGTGGCTCGACAACCGGCAGTTGCAGGTGGCGTTGAAGTACTTGTTCTGAAAGCAGGAGGCAGTAGACAGTAGCCAGTCTCGCTCCCCCTCGTCTTTCCCGCCACCTGCCTCATGGTTTGATCCGAAGGAGCGGCAAGCCCCCATCTGACCAGCTACTTCCACTCCCAGTACTTCGTCAACCAAGCTTACGATGCGGCTCGTGGCGCCGATTTGTTTTTTTGTGGCGCGCGTGGGTAGTTATCGGGCGGCGATTTTGCTGGCGGTTAGCGCGTCCCGCTGGCGAGCGCTGCTCTCGACCAGGGGCGCTACGTCTTGCGGGAGCATGTATCGCTCGTTGGCCAGGGCGCGCGCAGCCGCAGCTACCTGATCCAGGTAAGTCTGGCGGTCAGGATAGCGTTCCTCGAGTGACAACCGCGGGTCGCCGCTCGCGAGCCGCTCTTCTCGAGTCAGCGCGAACGGGAGGCAGGAAGCGGTGAGCCCGGCTGGCGCGAGAGTCCGGCGTCTATGCGATAATCCGTTCACTGCTATGCCCGACCCATTCGCCGGCCGGACCCTCGGCCACTACGACCTGTTTGAGAAGCTGGGCGAGGGGGGCATGGGCGTGGTCTACAAGGCCCGCGACACCCACCTCGACCGCTTCGTCGCCATCAAGGTTCTCCCGCCCGAGCGCATCGCCGATCCCGATCGCAAGCGCCGCTTCGTCCAGGAAGCCAAGGCCGCGAGCGCCCTGAACCATCCCAACATCGTCGTCGTCCACGACATCGCCTCGGAGGCTGGCGCCGACTTTATGGTCATGGAGTACATCACGGGCCGGACACTGGACCACGCCATCCAGCGCAAAGGCATGCGCCTCGCCGAAACGCTGAAGTACGCAGTCCAGATCGCCGACGCCCTCGCCGCCGCGCATGAGGCCGGCATCATCCACCGCGACCTCAAGCCGAGCAACGTCATGATCACTGACAAGGGCACGATCAAGGTGCTGGACTTCGGCCTCGCCAAGCTCACCGAGACCGCCGAGCCCGACCAGGCCGCCACCCTGACCATCCAGCCCGAAGCCCGGCCCCTGACCGAGCGGGGGGCGATCCTCGGCACGGTCGCTTACATGTCGCCCGAGCAGGCTGAGGGCAAGAAGGTCGACGCCCGCACCGACATCTTCTCGTTCGGCAGCCTGCTCTACGAGATGGTTACCGGACGCCGCGCCTTCCACGGCGACTCCAAGATGTCGACCCTCACGGCCCTGCTACGCGACGAGCCGAAACCGCCGGGCGAAACCGGTGAGCCTGTCCCGCGCGATCTGGAAAAAATACTGGCGCGCTGTCTCCGCAAGGACCCCGCCCGCCGCTTCCAGACCATGGCCGATCTCAAGGTTGCCCTGGAGGAGCTGAAGGAGGAATCCGACTCCGGCCGCCTGGCCACTACCGCGCCACCTCCCCCGGCTCGCCGCTCCCTGTGGCTGTACGCGGGCCTTGCCGCCGTCTTAGTTTTCGCCATTGCGGGCGCCCTTTGGTGGCAGCGTCGAAACGCTGCCGGTCCGCGCCAATTCACCCTCCGCCAGTTGACCCAGGATTCCGGCGCCACCACCGACCCTGCCCTCTCGCCCGACGGCAAGCTGGTCGCCTACGCCTCCGACCGTGCGGGCGACGGCGGTCTCGACATTTGGGTCCAGCAGATCGCCCGGGGCTCGCAGCCCATCCGGCTGACGCGCCGCAAGGCCAACGACCGCAGCCCATCCTTCTCTCCCGATGGAGGCCAGATCGTTTTCACATCCAGTCGGGACGGCGGGGGCGTGTACGTGATGCCAGCGCTGGGCGGCGAGGAGCGCCTGATCCTGCGCGGGGTGTTTGGACGCGCGCGCTTCTCTCCCGACGGGCAGCTCATCGCCTGCGGGGAGATCGGGTCAGCTTCGCGCTTGGCGATGTACGTCATATCCGCCGCTGGCGGCTCGCCGCGTCGCATCGTGGAGGACTTTTACCGCGCCACGGCTCCCGTCTGGTCGCCGGACGGCAAGAGCCTCTTGTTTTCGGGAAAGCGGTTGCAAGAAGATCCCCCCGACTGGTGGGTTGCCCCGCTGGATGGCGGCGCCCCGGTGAAGACCGGAGCCACTAGAATTCTTTCCAAGGCGACCGGCTCCGCCAACCTGCCCTGGCCGGCGGACTGGCTGAGCGACGGCGTGTTATTCTCGGCGCGCAACCTTTGGCGGATCCCTATTTCCTCCCGGGACTATAAATTGGGAGCGCCCGTACGTCTCACCGCCGGCGCCGCGGCGGAGGTCGAACCTCGCGCGATCACGGGGGCAACGGGCTGGCGCATCGTTTTCGCCAGCGGACGATCCTCCACCACCCTTTGGAGCCTGCCGCTCGATCACAACGCCGGTAAGCTGCTCGGCGATCCGGAGAAGCTGTTCCGGGACGCCGCTGGGCGCACCACGCCATCCTTATCTCTCGACGGCGCCCGGCTCATCTACCTATTCCGCGGGCTGGAAGGCTGGGCAGTCCGAGCCCGCGACACAACCACCGGAACCGAGACGACCCTGGTGCAGTCGCAGAGCGACATGCGCGCCCGCATCTCTCCCGACGGCTCCACGGTTGCCTACAATCCTTCGGCCTTCGCCGAGGGGGAAAAGGTCATCCATCTGGTCTCTTCTTCCGGCGGCGAATCGCGCAATCTCTGCGACAACTGCGGGCTGCTGTACGATTGGACCCCCGACGGAAAGAAGCTGGTTTATCGCACCGGAAATCCCATGCGGTTCTACACGGTCGAAGTTTCGACGGGCCGCCAGACCGAAATTCTGGCTGATCCCAAGCACACCATCCACGCCGCCGTGTATTCGCCCGATCAACGCTCAATCGCCCTGCATTTCGCGCCCGCCGACGGTCCTCGCGGCATCTTCCTCGCTGCCGCCGGAGCCGACGGCAAGGCCGCGCCCCAAAGTGAGTGGATCCACCTGATGGACCGGCCCGGAACGCACGGTCGTCCCTGGTGGTCTCCCGACGGCAACCTGCTCTACTTCCTTTCCAGCGCCAGGGGCCAAGAGGAGATCTGGGCCCAACGCCTCGACCGCGCCACCAAGCGGCCCCTCGGTGACCCGTTCGTCGTGTTCTCCCCGGTGGCCGAGCGCCGGATCGGAACCGGCAACACCTTCGGCCCCGCCCTCGGCCGGAACCGGCTGATCTTCCCCATCTCCGAGAGTACTGGCAATATCTGGATGGCGGAGTGACCGGAACCCCCAATGAGGCGCCCGGAATTCTTCGATCCCGCGACCAGGATTGCCGTCGCGGCCGAACAGGATGCGGCCTCGATACTTCAGGAAGAACTCGCCTGCGTGGGTAGTTATCGGGCGGCGATTTTGCTGGCGGTTAGCGCGTCCCACTGGCGAGCGCTGCTCTCGACCAGGGGCGCCAGGTCTTGCGGCAGCACGTAGCGTTCCCGGCCAGGGTCCGCACCGCCGCGGCTACCTGATCCAGGTAAGCCTGGCGGCCCTTCTCGTCCTGGTTGAATCCGCCGTATAAGAACGTGCGAAGAAACCTCCCGCTCTGCGACGTGCCAAACCCGATGGCCCGCTTCAGATGCCGCTCCAGTCCGTCGAACTTCAAGTACGAAATCAAGTCGCGGATCCCCGCTGGGCCCAGGCCGGCGATCCAGGGGTCCTGGGACGGGTACAGGATCTCGTAGATCTTAGCCCGCTCGAAACCCGCGTCCATCGCGATGGAGGCGCGATCCACAAAGCGCCACGCGGAGCGGGGAAGGACGCGGCGTTCTCCCTCGGCCCGCTCGCGCACGGTGAGCGTGATACGCGGGTCCGTCTCGTCGGACACCGGGTACGGGAGGTGGCCGCGCCCGGCGAGCGCGGTGCTGCTGATCGTTTGGGCGGGGACGAACGAGTACCGCACCAGGCCGGTGGCGCCTTTGGCCACGGGTCCCTCCATGCGCATGCCCCGGCCCTTGGGGATGTCCCCTTGCCAGCCGAGCCAGACCAGCGTGAATCCCTGGTCGAGCAGGAAGCGGTCGCCGAAGTGCGCTGCGGTTCGCGGATCCGCCTGTGCTGGCGCTGCGCCCAGGTGGAACCGGGTGAGCAGCCCCTTGTTGCCTCGGTTCACCACCTCGAACAGAATCGTCCCGTTGGATTTGGCGGGTTTCAAGATGTAGAGATCGGCCGAGAATTCGACCAGCCCCTGCGCGTTGCGCGGCGCGAGATCCACGTCAGCGATGATGCGGTTCGGGGCCAGTTTCGGGTCGATGGCAAAAGGAGCCTTGCACGCGGTTTCGCTGGCGAGTATAATCCTCCGCTGTCGGAGGAGCACTGTGAAGAAAACGAAAATGAGGTTGTCTTCTTTGTGTCTGTGTCTGATCCTGACCGCCGCCACCGCCGCAGCCCAGACGCCGAAGCGGGTCAATAAGGCGATCGACCTGCTGGCGCAGGGCCAGCCCATCTACTACACCGGCAGCCACGAAGGGATGGGTGGCAGTTTTGAGGCGGGCGTGAAAATGGCCCAAACCTGGGCCGACTACATTAACTATGACATGGAGCACGCTCCGTTTGACGTCCCCGCGCTGGCCGAGTTCATGAAGGGGCTGGCGAAAGGCGGGCCGACCAAGAGCGGGCATCACACGCCGGCGGTCATTGTCACTCTGCCCACCGATGGCACCGATGAAGCCACCATGCGCGCGAACGCCTGGATGGTCAAACAGGTGCTTGCCACGGGTATCCACGGCATCCTCCTCTGCCATGCGGATTCACCCGGCGCCGTGAAGGCTTTTGTGGAAGCGGCGCGGTTTCCCACCTCCAGGCTGGCGGTGAACGAGGGACTTGACGAAGGCCGCCGCGGCGTTCACGGGTCGCCAACTGCGGCGCGGATCTGGGGAGTTTCGGTGAAAGAGTATCAGGAAAAAGCGGACGTTTGGCCTCTCAACCCCAACGGCGAATTGCTGCTGGGCCTCAAGGTAGAAGACAAACGGGCGCTCGCCAACGTGGAGGAGAGCCTCAAGGTTCCCGGAATCGCCTTCGCCGAGTGGGGCCCGGGGGACATGGCGCTCTCGCTCGGCGTCACCGGGGCGCTCGCCGGAGGTTCGATGCCGACCCCGATGCGGGAGGCGCGGGCCAAGGTGTTCGCCGCTTGCAAGGCTCGCAAAATCTTTTTCCTGAATTCGGTTCGCCCCAACGACGTGATCGAGATGATCCAGGAAGGGGTCATGATCGGGTCGGGGGGCCCCGAGGCCGCGGAAATCGGTCGCAAGTTTAGCAAGCGGCCCATGCCGTGGTAGGACCTCCAGACCACGATGGTCTACAGGCACGCGTCGAATCGTATTCTAGCAATACCATTATACTAGGGCGTGCCGGGTAGGGTTGGCCTTGAACGGTGAGCAGTGGAAGCCGGGCTTACCAGCGCAGTCACCCGACGTTCTCCCAGCCAAACCGGAACTTTTCACTTTGCGTTGACAAACTGTGGACAATTTTTGATATTGCTCCTGTTCCTTGTTAGGCTCTCCACCAAGAGCAGATAAAGGGGGAGATATGTTGAGGCATCTTAAAGGGACGCTGTCCATTCTCATCACAGCGACGGTTCTGCCGCTTGGCGCGCAGAACTTTGGAGAGATCACCGGCACGGTCACCGACTCCACGGGAGCCGTGATCACGGGCGCCGGGGTCACCGTCATCAGCACGGCGACCAATCAGGTTCGCCGGGCGACCACCAACGAAACCGGCAACTACTCGGTGCCGTTCCTGGTCCCGGGCCTGTATGACGTTCGCGCCGAAAGTCCCGGGTTCAAAGCCTCCACGCGCAAGGAGGTCAATTTGCAGGTGGGCGCCGTTGCGCGGATTGACTTCAACATGGAGGTCGGCGAAATCAGCCAGCAGATTGAGGTCAGCGGGGGAGCGTCGCTGCTCACGACGGAGACGGTCGCGCTGGGCACGGTGATTGAGAACAAGCGGATCATCGATCTGCCGCTCAACGGGCGCAACTATCTTCAACTCGTCACGTTGAGCCCGAATGTGACCACGGAGGGCGGCGCCGGCGGGGCGGGCGGTTTGCAGGGGGGCGCGCGCAGTTCGACCTCCCTCTCGATCGCGGGGCAGCGCCTGGAATTCAATCGCTACACGCTCGATGGCGTCGAAAACACCGACCCGAACTTCAACTCGTACATCATCCAGCCTTCCGTGGACGCGCTCCAGGAGTTCAAAGTTCAGACCGGCGTCTACTCGGCCGAGTTCGGCCGCGGGGCGTCGCAGATCAATGTGACCACCAAGGCCGGCTCCAATCAGTTCCATGGCGTGGCCTACGAATTTCTCCGGAACTCCGCGCTGGACGCCCGGCAATGGCTGCAGTCGCAAGGGCAGAAGAACCCGTTCCGCCGCAACCAGTATGGCTTCACTCTGGGCGGCCCGGTCGAGATCCCCAAGGTCTTCAAGGGCAAGGACAAGCTCTTCTTCATGTCGAACTTCGAGGAACTCCGGGATCGCACCACAACGCAGACCTCCGCCTCGGTGGCCACGACCGCGATGCGCAATGGCGACTTCTCCGGCCAGGGCCGCATTCTCTATGATCCTCTGTCGCGGGCTTACAACGCCAATGGAATCGCCGTGTCGGCGACGCCGTTTTCCGGAAACGTGGTCCCTCCGGCCCGCCTGAATCCGGTCTCGCTGAAACTGCTCGAGTTCTACCCCGCGCAGACGGTGCCCGGCAATAACCTCGTCCGCAATTTCACTCGTAACGCCCAGGCGCCGACGGACTCAGACCAGTTCAACCAGCGTATCGACTGGATCGAGAACAGCAAGTCGAGCTGGTTTGGCCGCTTCAGTTGGGGAAGCGATCTGCAGTTGCCGGCTGCGACCTTCCTGACCGACTCGCAGCGAATCGCAACCACGGTCCGCCAGGGGATGCTGTCGAACACACGGATTCTGAACACCTCCACGGTCAACGAAGCTCGATTTGCGTGGAACCAGTTCAACAACGACCTAGTCGGGTATTTCGCCAATACTCGGGATGTGGAGGCGGGGCTGGCCATCCCCGGCTTGTTTGCGGCCAGCCCGCTGGCCTACGGCGTCCCCGCCATCGGTCTGGGGGGCGGCATCAGCGGCTTCGGCGGCGTGACCCCCTGGGTCACGCGCGATGACACGTTCCAGTTCATGGACAACCTTTCCATCGTTCGAGGCCGGCACACGATCAAGATCGGGGCCGAGATTCGCCGCGATCGCTACAACCAGTTCGGCAACCAGAAGGCCACCGGCGAGTTTCTGTTCGACGGCCAGGCCACGTTCGATCCCGCCAACCGCAACGCGACCGGTTTCATCTTCGCCGACTACATGCTGGGCCTGCCTTCCCAGTCCGCCCGCGTGGTGGCCATGGCCGACGCCCTGCTCCGCCGCAGCTCCTACTACGGCTACATTCAGGATGACTGGAAGATCACGCCGAAACTGACGCTGAACATCGGTTTGCGCTACGAAAACGCGCGCCCCTGGCACGACAAGTACCGGGGCATCATCAATGTCCAGTTGTTCGATCCGGGCGTCGGCCCCAACGGCATCCTGGCCAACACCAAGGTCCCCATCCTCACCCGGCCCGGGGAAGGTGATTTCTACCAGGGCCTGAACTTCCACTTCGCCGACGGGCAGCTCACGCAGGCCGGCGACCAGTACATGGGCCGCAGCCTGGTCGACCCCGACAACAACAACTTTGCGCCGCGCATTGGCTTGTCCTACAGCCCGACCAGCCGCTGGACGATCCGGGCCGGCGCCGGCGTCTTCTACGTGCAGGACAGCGGCAACCCGGTTTTTGATATGGCCCGCAACCAGGCCGGCCGCGACTTGTTCATTACCAATATAGAGCAACGGAACGCCAGCCTGAGCGATCCGTGGGCCTTCGAGCGCCAGACCGCCACGTGCACCGGGTGGAGCGGCGCCTGCCTCGGGGCGCCCCAGATTCTGGGCAACATTCAGGGCATGCGCACGCCGTATGTCGACCAGTGGCTGTTCAACATCCAGCGTGAGATCACGAAGAACCTGGTGCTCGAAGCCGGTTACCAGGGCAACGAAGGCCACAAAGTGGAGCGGTTCCGCGTTTACAACCAGCCCATCCTCAAGACCGGGCCGACTGACTCCCGGACCGTCGTGCAGCGCCAGCCTTGGCCCGCCTTCGGCCGGATCCAGGAGGTGGATGGTCTCGACAACTCCAATTACCATGCCCTGAGCGCGAAGCTGACGCAGCGGTTCAGCAAGGGGCTGACGTACCTGATCGGCTTCACCTGGTCGAAGGCCATCGACGGCGGCAGCGCGATTCGCACCAACTCCGGCGACACTCTGTGGCCGACCAACAGCTACAACTTGAGAGCCGAGCGCGGGTTGTCGCAATTCAATGTGGGCCGGCGCTTCGTGGCTTCTTACGTCTACGAACTACCCTTTGGAGCGGGCAAGCCCCTGGCGAACCAGGGCGTGATCGCCAAGATCGCCGGCGGCTGGCAGCTTGGCGGAATCGTGACGCTGGCCGATGGCGCGCCGCTGAACGGCTCCCAGCTCGGCGACACTGCCGCCCTCAACACCCTGGGCAACCAGCCGGATGCGACCGGGATCAGTCCGATCCCGAGTGACCGTTCGGTGAGCAAGTTCTGGAACATCGCCGCAATCAATGTCACCAGCCCGGAGCTGAGCTGGCGGCCGGGCAACATGGGCAGGAACACGCTCACGAAACCGGGAACGCGGCTGGGGGACCTGTCGCTGGCCAGGAACATACGGATTCACGAAAGCCACTCGCTGAACGTCCGATTTGAGGCCTTCAACGCCGCCAATCATCCCAACTGGAACTCCCCTAGCTCCGATGCGCGCAGCCCCTCCACGTTCGGTGTCATCACCTCGGCCCGAACCATGCGGCAGTTGCAGTTCGGCCTGAAATACGCGTTCTGAAACAAGAAAGCCGACCGGACTGCGTTCCGCAGCATGAAGCTGCGGCCCATCCAACACTGACAACCTATTACAGCCCTCCCACCGGCCTTAACTCGCTGCCAAAATAGAACGCGAGCGGCGCTGCCTGCTCGGCTGGGGGTGCGATCGTCAGCCGCGGGGTAATGGCGATCAACAGCTCGTTCTGATCGATCTGGTAGGTGTTCTGGCGCCACAACGAGCCGATGAAGGGAAGCTGGGAGAGGCCGGCCACGCCGCTCTGGGTGCGCGCGGACTGGGCCACGGCCAGCCCCGACACGATGCTCGTTTCGCCTTCCTTCAGCCGCACCGCGGAGTTGAACTTGCGGTCGGAGATCACCGGAATGCCGTTCAGGCTGGCGCCGCTGAGCAGCCGGAACTCGGCCTCGATAGTGAGCGACACCTCCTCCAGGTCATGGATCCGCGGGGTCACCTTCAGCACGAGGCCCAGGTCCTCGAAGGTGAAGGAGGGAAACGGCTGGCGGTATTGACCGCTGTTCTGCAGGTTTTGGATCTGGTCGGTGATGACGACGGGAGAAAACAGGGCGTTGACGATGGGATACTTGTCCCCGATGTGCATGCTGGCGGGTAGGCCGTCGGTGGCCCGGATGCGGAAGCTGGTGAGCAATTGGGAGTCCGAGCGGGTTCGGTTCGCTTGAAAGGCCGGGTCCGCAACCTGGACGCCGAAGATGGTCTGCCCGCCGCCCACGGTAAACAGGCCCGAAGATCCGGGCGTGGCGGGAAAGCTGGTGGGCAAGGTAAGACCGAGGTTGGCGAGGCTGCTCTTGCTCGCGGCGATCAGCTCGATCTCGATCATGACTTCGCCGCGCCGCCGGGAAAGATCCTCATACAGCAGCCGGGCCATGTGAACCTTGGTCACGGTGTCGCGTAAGTACACCTGGCGCCGCGCCGCGTCCACCGCCAGCCGCTTGATGTCGAGGGCCTGCTGCACGGCGCGGCCGACTTCGTTCGCTTCCTCCACGCTAATGACCTGGGGGATGGGCAACAGCGTGGCCATCATCGGCTCGAACTCGTTGCGCTTTGGCGGGGTGTCCTTGGCCACCAGGGCCACGCGCTCGTGGATGGGCGCCAGGAACGTGCCGGTCACCGCCCTCAGGGAGCGGAAGGCCTCGCGGACCTCGGCATTCTCCAGGTGAAACTGGAAGGGGGAGCCGGGGGTGAAATCGGGGTCGAAGACTACTTCCAGCCCGTAGGCGCGCGCCACCTGCTGCCAGACTTCGTGGGTGTTTCCCTTAAGGTGAAAACTGCGTGCTCCCGGCTTGGGCTTCAGCTCGATCGGCTCGGCCGCCTGCTCCGCCTCGCGGACTTCGGCGGTGGTAGGAGGCGCCGGCTCCGCCTTCTGCGGGGACGATTGACGGGCTTGGAGGTACGGGTTCTCCGGGTCGAGCGCGAGCGCTTCGTCCAGCCGGTCGAGAGCGGCCAGGCTCTGGGCGGCGCGCACCTGGAGCCGGACAGCGTCGAAGCGATATTTCTCCTGCTGCGGGCGCAAGCCGGCCGCGCGGGTATACAGCGTATAGGCCCTCAGATCGTCGCCCTGCCGCTCGGCGCGCCGCGCGTCGCGGGCCAACCGTCCCGCCTCATCGGCCCAACCCGCCACGGCCAGAGACAACAGTAGGGCGAGAGTCCGCACAAATGGTTTGACGAAGGAAGCCGGGAAGGCGTGCAGGCAAAACCGTCTCACGCCACGCAAAGGAGGCAAAGGGCGCAAAGAAAACCTTTGCGAGGTCTTTGCGTCTTGGAGGTCCTTTGCGTCTTAGCGTGAAAGCTTTACGGCCCGATCGGAATCTTGATGATCTTCTTCTGAATCGCGTACTGCACCAGGTGCGCCTTGTTGTGGATGTCGAGCTTGCGCATCAGGTTGAACTTGTGGGCCTCCACGGTCTTCACGCTGAGGTTCAGGCCGGAGGCGATCTCCTTGACCGATTCGCCTTCGGCGAGGAACTTGAGGATCTCCTTCTCGCGGGTGGTGAGCGTGGCGAAGCGGGGCTGGCGGTGGGCGGTCTTGATGCGGGAGCGGAAGTCGTCCACCAGTTGCGAGAGCATGCGCGGGCTGAGGTAACTGCCGCCCTTGTGGACGTCGCGGATGGCAGCCAGAAGCTGCTGCGCCGGGCTGTCCTTGAGCACGTAGCCGCTGGCGCCCACCTCCATGCACTGGACCAGGTAATCCTCATCGTCGTACATGGTCAGGAACAGGATCTTCGTGTCCGGCCGGGCCTTCTTGATCTGCCGGGTCGCCTCGAAACTGCTCAGGCCCGGCATGCCGATATCCATCAGCACCAGGTCGGGGCGCAGCTCGGTGATTTTCTCTACAGCCTCGGTTCCGTTCGCCGCTTCCCCGACGATGTCCAGGTCGGATTCGGCTGAGAGCAGGGTGCGTATTCCCTGCCGGAACAGAGTGTGATCATCGGTGAGCAGGATACGAATCTTGGCCATGGCTACTCCTCAACTCCGCAGGACCCTAGAGGGGGATCCGGATGTCAATCCTGGTTCCCTCGTTGGCGCGGGTCTTGATCTCCAGTTTACCTCCCAGCAGCGCCACGCGCTCACGCATGCCGGAGATGCCGAAGGATTCCCGCTTGTGGGCCACTTGGTTGACGTTAAACCCAATCCCGTCATCCTCCACGCGAACATGCAACCGGCCGTTCGAGCGATGGACGGCCAATAAAACATTTTCCGCCTTAGAATGTTTTATCACATTACTGAAGCATTCTTGCACCAGGCGGTACAACATTATTTCGGTGTCCTGGGGCAGGGTGCCCACCCGGGACAGCCGCAGGCGCACCCGGACCGGGAAGGTGCGGCCGAAATTGTTGGCGAACTGGCGCAGGGCGGCCGCCAGGCCGAGCTGCTCCAGCAAGCTGGGGCTCAGGGCGGAAATCAGCCGACGCATGTCGCGGATGGTTCCGTCGACGACCTTCAGCGTCTCGCCCACCTTGGGGGCCAGAGCCGGGTTTTGCTGCTGCAACTGGCCTTGCAGCATCTCCAGGTAGAGGCGCACCACCAGCATGGCCTGCCCCACCTCGTCGTGCAGCTCCCGGCTGATGCGGCGGCGCTCTTCCTCCTCCAGTTTCAGCATGTGCTCGCCAAGCTTGCGGATCTGCTCTTCGCGCTGGGCCAGCGCCTCCATCAACTGGGCCTTCTCCACGGCCAGGGCGCATCGCTCGGCTACCGCCTCCAGCAGCTTGATCTCCCGGGGCAGGCAACTGTACTCGCTGGCAAAATCCAGGTGCAGCACGCCGGTCACCTTGCCCTTGACCATCAGCGGCACGCCCCACAGGCTGCGGAAGGCGTGGCGGATTTCGGGGGAGCCGATCAGCGGATCGCGCCGGGTGTCCAGGACCACCCGGGGCTTGCCGGTCTGGGCGATGCGGCCGGCGAATCCCTCACCTACGGGCCCGTTGAAGTGCCGGGCCATGGCCGGGTCCAAGCCCCGGCAGGCCTTCACCAGGAGCTGGTCCTGGGCGGGGACCCGCAGCAGCACCACGCCCCCCTGAGCGTTAAAGGTGCGCATCAGGCTATCCAGGACGCGGTTCAGCAGCTCGTCCACGGTCAGGGATTCCAGCTCGTCCTGAAAAAGCTCGAAGAAGGCCCGGGCCTCCTGGTCCCGCACCTGGAAATAGGCCGTGTTGAGGGTTAGCAGGATACAGAAATAGAGATGGTCCAGGGACCAGAGATAGTTGGAATAGTCCTGGGGAAACAGGCGGCGCAGATCGGGCACCAGCGCCTCTTCATACTCGCGCAGCGAGGAGATGACCTCGCTGGGGGGCACATCCAGTTTGGCCAGCCGGCGGCCGTTATACTCCACCCGCTCGAAGAAACTGGACAGGTTGCCCGCCGCCAGCAGCTCAGTCGCAGCCCCGGGATTGAGCGCAGCCAGAGCCTTCCAGTGCGCTTCGCTACCCTTGACCCCGCCGCGGGTCAGCCGCCGCCGCCAGCGCGCTTCGATCTGCCGGCTCCGTGGGCTGATCTTCTCAGCCAGGCGACGGATGTTCTCCTGAACCTGGTCGCTCAAAACAACCGCGTCCTCGGGCAGGACGGGGGCCCGTTCCAAACCACGCATCTGATGGGAGTATAGCGCGAATTGGTGATTGGGGTGATTTGGTGATCTGGTGATTGAAAAACCTTGCGCGTGCTACCCTGGAACTTGACCGACTCCAAACTACAAGTTATTCCCCTGGGCGGGCTGGGCGAGTTCGGGATGAACATCCTGGCGTTGCGGTGCGGGGACGATATCCTCGTCGTCGACGCGGGCATGATGTTTCCCGGCTCCGAGCTGCTCGGGGTGGACATCGTCGTTCCCGACATCAGCTACCTGAAAGAGAACCGGCAGCACGTCCGGGGGCTGGTGCTCACCCACGGCCACGAGGACCACATCGGGGCGGTGCCCTTCGTGCTGGCCGAGCTGAACACCCCCGTCTACGGGACCGAGTTCACCCTGGCCCTGGTCGAGAGGCGGCTCCAGGAATACGAGCTGCCCGAGAAGCCGCGCTTCCACCGGGTGAAGGCCAAGGACACCGTTCCGGTCGGCTGTTTTTCGATCGAGTTCATCCATGTCACCCACAGCATCGTGGATGCGGTGGCGCTGGCGATCACCACGCCGCTGGGCGTGGTCATCCATACCGGCGATTTCAAAATCGATCCCAGCCCCACCGACAACGAGCTGTTCGACCTGCACACGCTGGCCGACTACGGAAAGCGCGGGGTGCTGCTGCTGCTGTCGGACTCGACCAACGTGGAGGTGCCGGGGTTTACGCCCTCCGAGCGGGCGATCCGCGGTCCCCTGGAAGACATCTTCATGCGGGCCGAGTGCAGCGTGGTGGTTTCCTGCTTCAGCTCCTCGACCCACCGGGTGCAGCAGATCCTGGATCTCTCCTACGAATACAACCGCAAGGTGGCGCTGGTGGGGCGGAGCATGACCTCCACCGCCGAAATCGCCCACGAGCTGGGTTTCCTGCGCGTACCCGACGGGCTGTTGGTCCGCCCAGGTGACCTCGATCAGCTCCCCCGCTCGGCCCGCACCATTGTCATCGCCGGCAGCCAGGGCGAGCCGATGTCGGCCCTGGCCCGGGTGGCGGTGGACAAGCACAAAC
>JACQDI010000071.1 GCA_016201195.1 Acidobacteriota bacterium
GTCCGAGGGCCAGCCGGGGAACCGGGTACAGATGCCGGGCGACCGCCTTGTCATGAGTCCTCGACCGGGCCGAGCGGAGGCGTTCGAGACCCAGCGCCGAGCCTCCCAGTTGTCCGGAGACATACACAATATCCCCGACCTGGGCCTTGCCCCGCTCAAGCGTCCGGCCCCGCCGCGCCCGCCCGAGGACCACAATGTCCGCCACGAAACGTTCACCGGCCGCCAAGTCCCCTCCCACCAAGGTGACGGAATGCCGTTCCGCCAGCCGAAACAATCCGGCCAAGAAATGTTTTTGCCATTCTTGGTGGGCCCAGCCGGGCAGGCACAGCGACAGCAAGGCATATGACGGCACGCCGCCCATCGCCGCTATGTCACTGAGCCCTCGGGCCAAAACCTTATGCCCCAAGGCGGCTGCCGGATGCCGCTGGCGCTCAAAGTGGGATCCCTCGACGAGCAGGTCGGTGGTGATCAGTAGTTCCTGCCGGCCCTGCAACCGCGGGAGCACGGCGGCGTCGTCCCCGATTCCCAGCCGTGGGCCGCTACGCGTCTTATCGGCCAATCTTTCCGCCCCTCGACGAATTTTCTTGACCAGGTTTAGCTCTTTATTTTTCAATGACTTACAAAAAAATGGGCGCTTTTAGCCTTGACAGCAGGCTGCCGGCTTGTTAGAGTTGCCAAGTTCCTTAATGGACGTTAACAATTTAGCAGTTTAGCAGTTACTCCGACTTAGAAGTAGAAACTCCCGTGCTTCCCGCAAAAGCCGGTAGCCGCTTCTGAGTGAGGTTTGATGAGGCAAAACTATTTCATCGTTGTCTTGGCCCATTCGGTCCACGGGCGCCTGCATCGCATTCATGTTCCGCAATACTTTCTTTATATCGTAATGGCCTTCGCCGCACTCGGGGGTATTACCACCCTCGGGTTTGTCTCCAGTTATGCGCGGATGCTGTTCAAGGTCTCCAACTATAACAACCTGCGCATGGAGAAGGAAGCGCTGAAGAAGCGTTACGAAAACCTCCAGCAAGTGGTCCAGCAGACCAACACCCAGCTCGCGTCGCTGGAGACGCTGGCCGGCGAGATATCGATCGCCTACGGCCTGAAGCAGAGGCTGCTGGGACCCGACGACCTGGCCAACGAAGGCGTGCTGGTGCCAAGCTACCAGGCCTCGCTCGAGCAGTTCAATTTCCTGCAAAACCTGCCGCTTTCGCAGCCTGGCGCGAGCATATCGCCGCAGTGGCTGGAAACCACCCTGCCGGCGAACGCCCTGCCCTCCATCTGGCCGGTGCAGGGGGCGCTTACCGGAAGCTTCGGCTCGCGAATCGATCCGTTTGAAGGTGAGGGCGCCTTCCACAAAGGCGTGGACATCAGCAGCCCCTACGGCTCGCCGGTGGTGGCCACCGCCGACGGAGTCGTTTCGACTGTCGGCTTCATGAGCGGCTACGGCCGGCTGATCGTCTTGCGCCACGGCAGGACCAACATTTCCACCTACTACGCCCACCTCTCGGAGTGCTTTGTGCGCCCTCACCAGATGGTGCGGCGGGGCCAAGTGATCGGGCGCGTGGGCCGCTCTGGCCGCACCACCTCCTCTCACCTGCACTACGAGGTCCGGCTCAACCAGAATCCGCAGAACCCGGTTCGGTATCTGAGGAGACACTTCCGGGAATTCGCCTGGGTGCAGCCGAGCTTAGGGCCTCGACTCTAGCACGGCCGGATCGAACGTCCACGTCGCCCGAACCGCGCTCTGTTCCTGCCGGATGACGGCCGAAGCCAGCACCTTGCCCCAGGCGGTGCGCCGGGCCAGGCCTCCGATAAAATCGTTCATTCCCTGCACGAGGCGCCGCATCTCGCCGGCCTGGCTCTCGGAATGGCAAACCGCCTTCAGAGAAATCTCGAGGTTGGGCGATCGATCGCTGACATACAGGTAAACCCTTTGCGCACCCTCGAAGGCCTTGGACAGGTTTTGGGGCAAGCCTCCGGGTTGCCCTTGCAGCCCCCGATCCAGCGCCTCGGGCGTGGCGGTAGCCCACAGCAACGCGGCAGGATCCCCGGCTGCCAGCGCCAAGGGCTCGGCGTTGGGGGCCGGCATCCTCTCCAGTTGCCGCACGGCATCCGGCTCCGGGGCGGTGGCCAGACCGAGCACGTTTGGCGTGAGCAACGAAAACGAGATCCGCCGGTCAGGCCGGCTGGCCGGCATTTGACAAGGCTGCTCCAGGCGGCTCCCGGCGCAGCTTCCCCCCTGGGCCAAGGCATATTGCCGCAGCCTCCCGGCGTCGAACCGGCCCTGCGCCAGCACGTACACGCGGTCGGGCAGGTAGCAGACCACCGCCCGGTCCAAGTCCCGCTGGTAGTCGAAGCCGGTCTGCTTGACGAAGGCCGCGTAGTCGGGGTCGGGATCCACCCGCGCCCGCAACACCGGGGCCAGCGCGGAGGCGTGGCGCAGTCGCTCGATGTCCACGTGGAGCAGCAAAACATTTTCCGCCGGCAGCCGATTAAACAAAACACCCTGATCCCGTTTTTGCCGCCACACCCACCAGGCCGCCCCTGCCGCCACCAGCACTGCCAGCGCCAGCACTCCCGCCACCCAAGCATTCCGTCCGCGCACCCGTCCAGTATCGCACCTCCGAA
>JACQDI010000787.1 GCA_016201195.1 Acidobacteriota bacterium
CGGCGACGCAGTGCTCGCGGCTCTGGCCGAGGACCGGGTGGAGGTTCACAAGCTGGCTGTCCGCGAGATCCCGCGCAGCGGCAAGCCTGAGGAGCTGCTTGACCGCTTCGGCATTTCCGCCAACGCGATTGTGGCCAAAGCGAAGGATGTTGTAGAGCGTGGATCGTAGAACGTGGATCGTGGGCTCCGCGACCCGAGGCCTACGATCTACGATCCATGGAACGAACGCTGGCGGCCCGGGTGAGGGCTCATCCTCCCAGTCCCATGCGCCGCAGTATGTTCTCAAACCGCGGGTCCCCTCGAAGGCCATCCAGTCTGGGGTCCCCTTTCACCCACAAGGTGAGGAAGCCAGCGCCTCTCTGGCAGGCTTTATCCAGCAGCTCGAAAAACTGGTCCCGCTCGCCGAGGCCGGCGTGAATGAGGGCCACGCAATAAGCGTCGACCGGCCTGTGCTCAGCCAGCTCCAGCAGCTCCCGCAACAGTCTTCGCGCCTCCGCTTCTCTTCCGGCGACGGCATAGGCATGCCCCAGCGGTCCCGCTGCTAACGGCTCGCCCTGCAGAAGTTCCAGCGATCTTTGCAGCTCCCGGATCGCTTCCTCGTACTTCGACTGTTGTTCATAGGCCATGCCCAACCAGAGCCTCAGAAGGGGATGGTTGGGCTCAATCTCGAGCCCTTTCGAGCAGCGGTCGATAGCATCGGCGTACCTGCGGGCTCCGATGGAAATGACTGCCGCGACGTGCAGGATGGTCGGCGATAACGGTTCCAGCTCCCGGGCCCGCGCGATCTGCCGCTCGGCTTCGTCATGGCGTCCGAGGACGTTCAAAAAGTGTGGCATACCAGTACGGCGCCACCCAATAGGCAGGGTTCAGCTCGATGGCGCGGCGACATTCCTCTTCCGCAGCCACCCAGTCCCAATCGGCAAACCCTCGGATGAACGCGAGCGAAGTGTGGCCTTCGGCAAGCTCAGGATCCAGGGCGACTGCGGCCGCCGCAGCCGCCTTCGCCTTGGCCCACCCTTCCCTTGGAGAGACAGCGCCATAAGTGCTCAGGATGCTGTAGCAATCCGCCACCCCGGCGTACGCTAAGGCGTACCCCGGGTCTTTTTCGATGGCCTGCTGGAAGTACTCGATGCCTTTCTTCATGCTGTCGGGCGTCCTCTTGACCCAATAATGACGGCCCTTGAGATAAAGCTGGTAGGCTTCGGTGTTTTCCGTAAAGCGTTTCGCGAGGCGCTTCTTCTCCTCGCCGCTGAGCCTCATGCGCAGGCTTTCGGATATCTTTCTGGCGATCTCCTCCTCGACCGCGAAGATGTCGGCGAGCTTGCGATTGTAGCGCTCGCCCCAAAGCTGCGATCCTTGTGCCACATCGACCAGCTCCATGCCCACCACCAGCGTTTCTCCCCGCAGGATCACTCTGCCCGTAAGAACCATGCGGGCGTTTAGCTCGCGCCCGACCGCCTGCGGATCCACCTCTTGTCCCTTGTAGCGGAACACGGTGCTGCGCGGCATGACCCTCAGTTGGGCGATCTGCGCCAGGCTGTTGATGATGCTTTCGGTGATTCCGTCGCTCAAGTATTCGGCATCCGGCTCGCGGCTGGCGTTGGCGAACGGCAAAACGGCGATGGAATCGAGGGCCTTGCCCGGCGCCGGTGGACTCGCCACACCAGAACCACCCAGGATCGACTTCATGTCAAACGCCAAGTCCCGCGCCGACTGAAATCGCTCCTCCGGATTCTTTTCCAGGCAGTGGGAAATCAACCGATCGAGCTCGAGGGGAATCTGTTTCCCCGAGCTGGCCAGCTCCGCCGGATGGTCCTTCAAGACGGCCGACAGGGTCTCGACTGGCGTCTTACCCGAGAAAGCGCGCCGGCCGGAAACCATTTCGTACAGTACACACCCCAGCGAAAAAATGTCGCTGCCGGGTCCTACCGGCACGCCACGCACCTGCTCCGGAGACATATAGCCGGGCGTGCCCATGACGGTCCCCGCTTCGGTTGCGGTCTGTGCGACGGGTTCTGACTGTGCGGCGCTCGGCGGGTTGAATCGCGCCAGGCCGAAATCCAGGACCTTCACCCGGCCATCGGAGGTCAAGAAGATGTTCCCCGGCTTGAGGTCCCGGTGAATGATGCCCTTGGCGTGGGCAGCGGAAAGGCCCTCCGCGACGGCCACTCCGATCTCCACCGCCTTGCGCCAGGGCAGAGGCCCGCGATCCAGGCCGCTGCGTAGTGTATCTCCCTCCAGCAACTCGGTCACGGCGTAGGAAACACCCTGTTCTCTGCCTACGTCATGGATGGCCAGGATGTTGTGATGCGACAGCGCGGCTACTGCCTTCGCCTCGCGCTCAAACCGCGCCAGGGCTTGTGGGTCTTGAGCCAGATGCTCCGGCAGCACCTTGATCGCTACCTCTCGACCGAGCCGGGAGTCTCGGGCGCGGTACACCTCCCCCATGCCACCAGCCCCGATTGGGGCAAGGATCTCGTAGGGGCCCAGACGCATCCCAGCGGGGAGTGGCATAGAGGACTGATTGTAACTCATTAGTAGCGTGTCACGGAGACATCTTTGAGAATGGCCCTGGTGGGGCCGGCGCCCTACTACCGTTCCACCCAGAGTTCCAACTTGTCGTAGGAATACTCCCGCACCTGCATCTCGAGCGAGGTGTACCGCAGCAGGCCCGCCTGCTCGCGCAACGTCCGCGCCGCATCCAGCGGCAGCTCCGCCCGGTACAGGTCGGCGTGCTCAGCGTAAGAATACTGCTGATATACCGGAGCGGCCTGCGCCGCGGTTTCCATCAGCGCCTGCCAAAAGCTGCGCTTCCGCAGCCAGCGTTTCTCGGAAGCATTTTCACGGGTGAGTTCGATGGCCGCCCGGCCCCCAGCCAGGGTGGCGCGGACGCACTTCGCCGCATCAAACGGCCGGCCGGGTAGAGGATCGGGAAACGCTCGCAGCGCCTCCGCGAGCTCCTCCAGCGACGCCTCGAAGGGCGCCCAGCGGAACCGCGAGGCCCCGCTGACTACCGTCCCCTGCCGCAGGATGTCATGGATCCGCGCGGCGTCCTTGCCCGCCACGCGCAGGATTTGTTCGAGGAATGCCGGCACCGGCATCTGCTGCGCGACCACGGGGGTCATGCTGAGGTAACCGGCGGCTTCTGAGCTGATTTTGACGCGGATGGTCTCGGGCAACGGCAACTACGAAGCCTTCTTCACCTTGCCGCTGCGGATGCAGGAAACGCAAACCCGAATCCTCTTATTGGCGCCATCGACCACCGCGCGCACCCGCTGCAAATTGGGCAGCCAGCGGCGCTTGGTCAGGTTATGGGCGTGGCTAACCCGGTGCCCGTTCATCGGCTTCTTGCCGCACACTTCGCACATTTGGGCCATAAGCCAATAGTTTAGCACAAGTCCGGACCCCGCCCGCGGCTTCTTCGTACCCTCCGTACCCTCCGCGGCTTGTGGGCCAACAAAATGCGGAGTCTCCTGACCATGTTCGGCATCGCCTGGGGGATCCAAGTACAACATTGGCAGCTTCCGCGTAACCGGTGCCTGGCCGCTTGTTCCAGGGCATTCGCTCGCTCATCCTGACCCGCGGATCGCCGGCAACCAGTACGTCCTGTACCGATAGGTATTACCGTTGGGTATATAGAATCCGGTGGCTGGTTTGCGGTACGATGGCCTCATGAAGACCCCCCTGATGGTGTGCGCAGTGCTCGCCTTTTCCGCTTCCGCCTCCGGCCAGGCCGTGGTGGAATATGGTTTGAACGCGGGCCGCGCGAGCGTGGCCGGCGCGGCCGCCAACAAGACCGGCAAAGCGACCGGCGCCGCTCTCGACAAGGTCGGCGGGGCCCTAAATAACGCAGGCGGCAAAACCAGCGCCGCAAAGCCCGCCGTAGCTCAAGCCCAGGCAGCCCAAGCCCAGGCAGCAGCCCCTGCCAAACCTCCGGAAACCGAAAAGGCGGCCAGCGCGGCATCCGAGAATACTGCGGTCGACGTGGCCGCCCTCAGCTCGGGCCTGGAGCGCGATGAACTTCTGAAGAAATTCGGCAAGCCATCCATGAAGCTCACCAATACCGACGGTCCGGACCTGGTGGAGAAATACTTCTACAAGTCCGCTGGCGGCGAGAAGGTTGTGGTCACCCTCCGCAACGGCAAGGTTGTGCTACCCTGAGAGTGGCCCGCCGGACAGGCAGCCGCCCCGATCTTTACCGGGGAGGAAAGTCCGGTCTCCACAGGGTGGCGTGCCGGCTAACAGCCGGGGGGTTCCGCTTAAAGCGGGGCTCACGGAAAGTGCCACAGAAAACATACCGCCTGAGGCCTTGCGCCTCAGGTAAGGGTGAAAAGGTGCGGTAAGAGCGCACCGCGTCTCGAGCAATCGGGATGGCAGGGCAAACCCCACGTGGAGCAAGACCAAATAGGGGACGAGCGGTGACCCGCCGCGCCATATGAGTCCCGGGTAGGTCGCTAGAGCGCCGCAGTAATGCGGCGTCGAGATGAATGGCTGCCGCCCCGGCCCTAGCTGGGGAACAGAAACCGGCTTATCGTCCGGCGGGCTGATTTTCCCACTTCGCGCTTCCA
Organism: Acidobacteriota bacterium; assembly: GCA_016201195.1. Taxonomy (GTDB): domain Bacteria; phylum Acidobacteriota; class Terriglobia; order Bryobacterales; family JACQDG01; genus JACQDI01. The sequence continues at coordinate 4,569 of JACQDI010000787.1, forward strand.
TACAAGCTGAAGAAC
>JACQDI010000707.1 GCA_016201195.1 Acidobacteriota bacterium
GAGACGTAGGCAATGAAGATGGTATTGGGATCCCAACGCCTGCGATCGTAATCTCTCCATGGCGTCCAGGCACGGTATTCCGCCTGCCACTCACCGTAGGTCGGAAAGAGAAATTCGCTCATGGCCCAGTACCCTCCGAAGGCAGAGCGACAACCCGGGGCGCCGCAGCCAGGCATTGTGATAGAGGAGTCCACAGGAGAAACTCAATCCCATTTCCGTACCGATGCTCGTACTTAAGCGCGGCTATGCTGGCAAGGCTCAGCGGATTGACAAAGACAGGACCCTGGAGCTCGGCTCCCACCGCCAGGTCCATCTCGAGCACATGGGACGGCATTGGGCCGGGCAAGGCAAGCGCACACAGAGCTTCTGCAGACGTGTAGTACCGGTAGCTGGTTACAAAGAGAGGTCCACGCTGCCTCACGACTGCGGGCGGATCAGCGATGATACGCTGATGAAACTTCACGCTCAAGTACTTATACACGGTCATAGGCTGAACAAGCTTGAGCAGCCCCCCGAAAGCCACCCCCCGAATGAAGAGGTTCGCCGGCTGAAGCTCCATCGTGGAATCTCGTCTTGGCAACAGTTTACCACGCCGGAAACACCAGGCCGTTCAGTAGGTGCCATTGCTGTCCTCACTTCTCCCCCGGTCTCCTGCGTAAACAAGTGTCTCATTTCCTCGTCGAGCGCGCCCCGGCGCCTTTGGGCGGATCGATGCTGGCGCCCGCGGTTTCGGCGGCCGCGGGCGCGGCCGACTCGATCCCGGCGGCCTCCACCATGGCATAGGCCGGCACGCCCTCGCATTCGCGCAGGAAGGACATCGAGGCGGTGGCCGGGTCGTAATCCACCCGGATCAGGTCGCCGGTCTTCACCTGCTCGGTGGCGATCAGGTTGGACATGGGATAAACCAGCGAGCGCTCGATCGCTCGCTTCAGGTGCCGGGCGCCGTACACGGCGTGCCCAGCGCGTTGCTGAACACCCGGCGCTGGACGATGGCCAGCTCCAGGTCCAGAATGCGGCGCAGCTCCGCCTGACCGAGCGGCTTGAAGACCACGACCTTGTCCAGCCGGTTCATGAACTCCGGGGTGAACTTGCGCCGGGCGGCGGCGAGGCCCGTGCTGTTGATCTTGGCAGCCATCTTCTCGGGTGCGGGTACGGTCTGGCTGAAGCCGATGCCCGGGTTCAGCAGGGCGCTCATCTCCCCCGCCCCCAGGTTGCTGGTCATGAAGATCAGCGCGCGAGAGAAATCGACGCGCCGGTTGTCGCCCAGCGTCAGCGTCGCCTTGTCCAGAATCCCCAGCAGCAGGTTCCACAGCGCATCGCTGGCCTTCTCGATCTCGTCGAACAGGACGAAGGACAGCTTGATCTTGTCGGTTTGGTACTGGTTCAGCACCTCCTGGCTGAGCAGCGGGTGCGTCTCCCGGTGACCCAGGTAGCCGGGCGGGGAGCCGATGAGCTTGGCGATCTCGTGGCTGTGCTGGAACTCCGCGCAGTCGATCTTGGTCACCGCCCGCGCGTCGCCCAGCAGCGATTCGGCCGTGGCCTCGACCATCCGGGTCTTGCCCGATCCGGTGGGGCCCAGAAACAGGAAATTTCCCACGGGACGGCCGGGGCTGTTCATCCCGGCCAGATACATCTGATAAATATTAACCACGTTGCCGATCGCTTCCTCCTGCCCGACAATGCGCTTGTGGAGGTTTTGATCGAGGCGCTGGGCGTCGCGGCCGGTCTCCGTGGGATCTAGCGACTTCACCATATAGGCCAACCCTGGTTCTTGGTTCTATCTAAAAGCCATCGTCCATTCTGGGTGGCTCTCACGGAAGCTATCGGTGGAACGCCTGGACAACTGCACTCCAAAAAACCGGCAGACGGCCCCATTCCCCCCGGCCCACCCCTTTGTTTCCATTGTAGGATGAGCGTCCATGCGTTCTCGGGTGTGAAGAGTCCAAAGGATTGAAGAGAAAGGTCAAATTATCTGTAAATCGCTGTCACCGTCACCGGCGCGGTGGGCGCGTGGGGCGCATTTCCACCCGGCTGGCCAGCGTGCGCGCGGGTAACTGCACCAGGTGCAGCACCGTCTCGGCGATGTCGGCGGGAGAGATTTTCCACTCCTCGCCGGTCACCGGCCCGCCGAATTCGGTGGCCACGCTGCCCGGCATGATGTAGCTCACGCGGATATTGTCGTAGCGCAGGTCGAGCATGGACGCCTCGCTCAGACCGATCAGCCCGAACTTGCTCGCGTTGTACGCCGCGCCGCCGGCCATGGCGTTTTTGCCGGCGAGGCTTCCGATGTTGATGATGAACCCGCCCCCCTGCGCGCGCATCAGCGGCACTGCCTCGCGCGTGCAATAAAACACTCCGGAGAGATTTGTTTCCATCACCCGCCGCCACTCCTCGGGCGGGATCTGGTCCACCGGCTGGAACAGTCCAATCCCGGCGTTGTTCACCAGAATGTCGAGACGCCCCAACCGCTCGCGGACGAACCGGAAGAGCGCCGCCACATCTTCATACAGCCCGACATCGCAGGCCATGCCCTCCACGCGCCCCCGGGCTGCCATCTCAGCCACCGCCCGGTTCACATCCGCCTCCCGCCGGCCGCAGATGGCCACCCCCGCGCCAGCCTCCAGCAGCTTCTCGGCGATGCTCCGCCCGATCCCCCGGGTCCCCCCGGTCACCAGCGCCGTCTGGCCTGTGAGTGGTTGGGGCATAAGTGGTCTCGATCCTTGTTACAATATTACCGGTCCCGACCCCAAATGGCCGCCGAACTAGACGAAACGATAGATAGCATCCTGCAACAGGCCTTCGACCAGCCGCTCGCTGCTCTGCGCCACGAGCTGGCCGAACGCCTCTCGCGGGAACTGGCGGCGGCCAAGGAGGCCGCTGGCGTGGAGGCGGCGCGCGCGGCCAAGTGCGCAGCCATTGAAGCCCTCGGCCTCGCCGTCCGCCGCATCCGGCACGCTTCCAGTATCCCCGAAGTGGGGGGCGCGCTGCTCGAAACTGCGGCCCCCTACTGTGGCCGGGCGGCCTTGATGGTATACAAGGGCGACGTCGTGACCGGCTGGCGGGCCACCGGCTTCGACTCCGGCAGCCCGGCATTCGCCGAGTCGTGGGCCCGTTTTCAAATGCCACTCAGGCAAGCTCCCGCCCTGGCCCAGGTGGTCGAGACGCACGACGCGGTCATCTCGCTCAGCCTGCCGGATCACCTTTCCCCGGCGCTGCTGGAGTTGTTCGCCGTCCCGCCCGGGGAGAAGGTCTACCTGCTGCCACTTTCGGTGCGGCAGAAAGTGGTAGCAATTCTCTACGCCGACGCGCTCGGCTCTCCGGATGGCATCCAGCCCGCGGCGCTCGAGCTGCTCTGCTCGGTCGCCGAAGCCACCATCGAGGTGCTTTCCATCCGTCCCAGCCCCGCGCGCGCCGAGGGTCGAGAAGCCGGGGAGCTATCGGTCGAGCCGACGGCTCGCCCGGCTCCGCCCGACTGGGAAGCCCTCTCGCCCGAGGAGCGCGACATGCACCGGCGCGCCCAGCGCTTTGCCCGCCTGCTGGTCGCCGATCTCCAGCTCTACCGCGCGCTCGAGATCCGCGAGGGCAAAGTGATGCGGAACCTCTACGGGCGACTCAAAGAGGAGATCGACAAGAGCCGCGAAGCCTATCACCGCAAGTTCGGACAGACCGCCGCCGGCATGGATTATTTCCATCTGGAGCTGCTGCGCACCCTGGCCGGCGACAACGAGGAGTTGCTGGGGCCCGACTATCCCGGGCCGATGGTCGGAGCGTTGATGGGATAGCGCCGTGCCCCAGGAACCCACCTCACGCCAAGCCGCAAAGGACGCCAAGCACGCCCAGGTTTTCTTTGCGTCTTTGCGCTCCTTGGCGTCTTGGCGTGCGTCTTGGCGCGGGATCCCTCTCCTGTTCCTGCTCGCGGCGGCTGCGCCCGCCCAGAACGACACCCTGGGCCCGGCCGCCCGCAAGTTCATGGAGACGGGGTCGCCCGCCGCGCGGGAGGCCCTGCTGCGGCTGGCCGGAGGGTCCGGCCCCGACGCGCCGCTCGCCCGGCTGGTTCTGGGCATCGGCGATTACCAGGACAAGAAATTCCCCGCCGCTGTCGAGCAACTGAGGGAAGCGAACCCCGCGGAGCTGGCTGACTACGCCGTGTATTACAGAGGCCTGGTCTCGGCGGCGGCCCAGGATCACGCCGCTGCCGCCCGCGAGCTGGCCGATTTTGCTCGGCGCTTCCCCGCAAGCCCGTTGGGCGCGGGCGCGCTCGCCCAGCGGGCGGACAGCCTCAGCCTCAGCGGCCAGGCCAAAGAAGCGCTGGCGCTGCTCGCAGGGGCGCCTGATTCCACTCCGTCCGCTTTATCCCTGCTGGCCCGCGTGGCCGAGCGGGCCGGCGACGCGGTCCGCGCCGCCCAATTCTACCAGCGCATTTACTACGAGTTCCCCACCTCCCCCGAGCAGTCCCAGGCGCTCCCCGCCCTGAACGCGTTGCGCGCGAAGCTCGGCGCCCGTTACCCGCAGCCGAAGCCGGCCTGGCGGCTGGGCCGCGCCGACCGCCTCGCCGCCGCCCAAAAATACGTCGCCGCCCGCACCGAGTACCGCACACTGTCCTTGCGCCTCAAAGGACTGCTGAAGGAGCAGGCCCTGGTCCGCATCGGAGTCTGCGACTACAGCCTGAAGGCCAACCTGCGCGCCTACCGCTGGCTGAAAAGCCTGAAGCTCACCGAGCCGGAAGCGGTCGCCGAGCGGCTGTACTATATCGGCGCTTGCGCCCGCCGCCTGAAGCGCCAGCAGGAGGTTACCGACTCCATCGCCGAGCTGGGCCGGCAGCTCCCCCAGTCGCGGTGGCACGAGCAGGCGCTGTTCGCCGCCGGCAACTCCTTCTTGGTCGAGAATGCCCCTGAGCAGTATGTCCGGTACTACCGGACGCTGGCCGAGACGTTTCCCAAAACCCCGCAGGCCGCCGTTGCCCACTGGAAAATAGCCTGGCGCGCTTGCCTGGAGCAAAGGGCCGAGGCGCGGGCGCTGCTCGAAGACCACGTGCGGCTCTATCCCTCGAGCCCCCAGCTCACGGCGGCCCTCTACTGGATCGCACGCCTCGCCGAAGCGGCGTCCGACCCGGCCACGGCGCGCGCCTGCTACGAGTTCCTGAGCAGCCGCTATCCCAATTACTACTATGCATTGCTGGCTCGTGACCGGCTGGGGAAGCTCCACCCGCCGAGCGGCCCGGCGCCCGATTCGGTTGTGCGCCTGCTGGGGGGCATTCCTGCGGCGCCGCCTCTGCCGGCTGAGGCGCCTGCTGATTGGGCCCCTCTCTTGCGGCGCGCCCGGCTGCTCTACCGGCTGGGCCTGGCCGACCTGGGCGAGCGCGAGCTGCGGTTCCGCGCCGACTCGGCCCCGCGCTTTGCCTATCGGGCTGGCCTGGAACTGGCCGAGCAGGCCGCCGAGCGCGGCAACTACCACCGCGCCATCCGCTATCTCAAACGTTACGTGCCAGCATATCTCGCCTACCCGCTGGACGCCATGCCCCGCCGCTTCTGGGAGCTGCTGTTCCCGTTGCCCTGGCGCGACCAGATCGAAGCCTACTCCAGAC
>JACQDI010000708.1 GCA_016201195.1 Acidobacteriota bacterium
ACCGACGCCGGCATGCAGGCCTTCGACCGTGCGACCCTCTGGTATCAGAACCTCACCTTCGATTACATCATCCCCGGCAAGCTCGAAATCGAGTTTCCGTTCTTCGCCGCGGGCGCCGGTACGGTCCACTCGATCACCGTCGACGGGACCACGTACAGCTACACCGAGCAGGCGGGCGACGGTAGCGCCGACGTGGCCAACGCCTTGGTGAGCGCTGTCAACGGAGCCCCGGACCCAAACGTTGACGCCTCGATTGGAAGTCAGGCACACATCGTCAAGCTGGTGAGGAAGCTCGACACCGGCGCCAGCTTCAACGTCTCCGCCTCCGGCAGTGGGTCGGACACGCTCTACCACGTTAAGACCTCAACCATCTGCCGGAACATCCGCGACCAGATCAACAGCACCAACTGGGCGGTACTGGGAGTGCTGCTTTCGTTGTCAGCCACCGCCTCGGGCAACCAGATCACGATTACTGCCCAGCGGCCGGGCTACGACGGCAACATGATCCGTCTGTACGAGCTCCACAAGAACTCGAACCTCTATTTCACGCCTTCGGCACGGCAGCTCTCAGACGGGTCTTCGGATGCCACCTGGCGCATCACGATCGAGTTCTCTGCCGAGGGCGCGACGGACCTCCAGAAGATCTGGATGACGTTCGCGCCGAAGCTGGCCGACTCGGCTTCCTACCAGGACCAGGAATGGGAGGCGACGTTCTCGAATTGGACCATCGTGGACACGCTCAGCAAGCGGGCACTCAAGGTCGCCGGGCCGTTGTCGGTCCGGATCGAAGAGAACGACGCCTGGGTGCGCTACACCGGCTTCTGGGAGTGGGCGCCAGCGCAGTTTTGGAGCCAAGGACGCGCGTTGCGTGCGGCGCAGACCGGCGCGACGGCGACCGTCGAAACCCATTGCAGTGCGACCCACGATGTCTACCTCGGCACGAGACTCGATTACAACTGCGGGATCGTCGAGGCCAGGCTCGACGGCGGGTCTCCGGTGCAGCTGAATTGCTACGAACCGGCCGCCAAGGCCAGGCAGGTTCGGCGCAAGGTGTTCAGCAACGTGTCCGCCGGGCAGCACTCGGTCGAGGTCCGGCTGACCGGCACGAGGAATTCTTCGAGTCAGGGCTACTACTATTACTTCGACTTCCTGGAATGCGCGGTGCCGTCGGACGTGCCGGACCCGCCCACGACTCACACCGACGTGGCCGTGGCGTGTGACTACGGCACGGACCACACGTACAAGCTCTCGCCACAGCGCCTCGTGTGGGCGATCCGCAAGCTCGGTTTGATCGGCGAGATCGATCACTACATTTCCGTCTTCTGGTGGAACCAGCGGAAGCGTGTGGGTGGCTCCTTCCCGAGGGTCACGGTCACGTATGGGGGAACCTGTCCGCCATCCGCGGTCTGGGTCCAGCGCTATCCCGACGGCAAGCCAGTCGAGACCGCGACTGGCTTCGGCAACAAGAACTCATCGCACTGCGCCTTCGCACCGCCGTTCCGCGACTACATCAAGAAGGCCTACGAAGAGATGGTCGGCCACATGGAGGCCGCCGGCCTGACTGCCCGGCTCCAGTTCGGAGAAGTGCTGTGGTGGTACTTCGCCAATGCCTCTGGCATGGCCTTCTATGATGCTTACACGACCGACCGCTTCCAAACCCAGTACGGCCGCCTGCTCCACACCTTCCTCACGCCGAACGACGATCCTTCGGTCAACGTCTACGTGGAGGCCAACTTCCTACACCAGACCGTCAAGGACCACGTCGAGTCGATCCGCACCCACGTATTGGCTTCACACCCCAGCGCGAAGTTCGAGCTGCTCTGGCCGCTGGACGTCAACGATCCCGGCACCCGCCGGCTCAACCGTTACATCAACCTGGCCCTGGAGTGGGAAAGCAAAGTCGGCTCCGGCTTCGAGACCTTCCTGATCGAGGGGTTCCAGTTCGCCGGTATTGACCGCAACCTCGACAAGGTTCGCTGGATGGCCGGATACCCCTTCGAGGTGCTCTCCTGGCCCCGCGCCGACTGCCGCTACCTGATGGGCATCTTCAATGCTGGCTGGCCCTGGGAACGCGACTACCTGATTGCCCGCCGCTCCTGCGTTCCGCTTATCAAGATCTGGGCTTACGACCACCTCTGCCTGTTTGGTCGCGGCGTGCCCCTGCCCTTAGAAGAACGCATCTTCCGCTACTAAACCCACCTCGTTGGTCCGCTCTGCGATAAACCAAGTGCTGGTGTTTCCGAATTACGATGCTTCGCGCAGGATGCACGACCCGTACGCTGACCGGTAAAGGAGGAGGTGTGAAGATGCCGGGCGTCAGCCCTTCCGCTTCCCAGGGCCGTGACTGGCTGTTGACTGAAACATTTTCAGCTTCAGCCTTACGCTGCTAAGACACCACCAGATCGCGCGTGCCGCAGGATTGGCGGATGATCAGCTTGCAGTCCAGAAGAATGTCGCGCGCTGGCATAGTGGGGTGCGCGATTCGCTCCAGCATGGAAAGCGCTCGAGATTGCTAATGACGCTGACCTCCGCGTCACGGCCCCGAAGGGATTCAACATTGGAGCCACACCGGAGCGCAGCCTCACTCGAAAGCTGACGGCCACAGATCCGCGACTGCCTGCGCCCGGGCAGTTGCTTGTGCGCGAGTGGCGTACGCAGTCTGCGGTGGTGAGAAGCCGGACCGATGGCTTCGAGTACAACAGCCGGATCTACAAGTCCCTGAGCGCGATCGCCCGCGAGGTCACGATGCCGCACTCATCTGTAAATTTATCAATAACTTTCGCAATATTCAACCGCTCCGCTTTCCATTGCCAGCCTTTTTGCTGGTTGATGACACCGCTGGATATCACTTCACCTCCGATATAGCGACGGAATCCGTACCCCCGCCGTCAGCCCGCCGTCCAGCACCACTATGCTACCGTTGAAAAACTCCCCCTGCGGCGAGGCCAGAAAGACTGCGCACCCGGCGACATCGGTCGGGGCGCCGAACTTCCGCGCCGGATACAGTTCCCGCAGCTCGGCCTCCTGGTCCGGGTACTGGTCATAGTGCCGGCGGGAGCTTTCGGTCATGATCGTACCCGGGCAGATGGCATTCACGCGAATGCCAAACGGCCCGTACTGGACCGCCATCAGCCTGGTTAGCGACACGATGCCACCTTTGGCGGCGGTGTAGGCGGCCAGATGAATCCCCGTCAGAGCGTTGACGGAGCTGATGTGGACGATCGCGCCCGCGCGGCGCTCCATCATCCCGCGCAGGGCCTCCCGCGAGCAGAGATACACACCCTTCAGGCAAACCGCGACGATGCGGTCCCACTCCGGCTCTGACACCTCGTGGAGCAGCCCGTCGCCCGACCAGATCGCGGCGTTGTTAACCAGGATATCGACCGGACCGGCGATCCGGAAGGCACGCTCCACGTCGGCCGCGACGGCCACGTCCGCCTCGACCGGCTCGCAGAGACTGCCCCCCTCCCGGATCAGAGAGGCGGTCTGCGCGTTGCCCTCCCGGTCCACGTCGAGCGAGACGACCCGGGCGCCTTCGGCGGCGAACCGCCGCGCGATCTCGCGCCCGATCCCGTTTCCGGCCCCGGTGATGAGCGCCGTCTTACCCGCCAGCTTCCAATCCATCAATCGCCGCCTGATCGAGTTCCACGCCGAGGCCGGGGCCGCTCGGAACGGCCGCGCACCCGTTCTGCATCGCGATCGGCTCCACGCCGACCCGGCGGGTGTGGTACAGCGGCCCGATGATATCATGCGCCACCGACTCTGCCAGATTCGGGATCGCCACCGCCAGGTGCACCATGGCTGCCGACGCGATCTCCCACTCCAGGTTGCTGCCGATGACGCATTCCAGGCCCGCTGCCGCGGCCAGGTGCGCGATCTCGAGCGAGCGCCGCACCCCGGCATTCTTGCCCGGGTAGATGCTGATCAGGTCGCAGGCATCGCAGCGGATCGCCTGGAGCGCGTCCCGCGCCGTGAAGATCGATTCGTCGAGCAGGAGCGGGATCGAGGTGCGCTGTCGCAGCCGGGCGCACCCGAAGAAGTCGCCCCGTGGCAGCGGTTGTTCGAGGGCATTCACGCCGAGCCGCTCTAGCGACGGGATCGCGGCCAGCGCTTCGCTCTCGGTCCACCCGCCGTTGGCATCCACGGCGACGGGGAACGCGGCGCCCAGCGCCGAGCGGACCGCCTCCACGCGGGCGATATCCCGGTCCACGTTCAAACCGACCTTCACCTTGACGGCCCGGAGCCCCTGCGCCGCCACCGTCTCGGCCACCTGCGCTGCGGCCCGCGGATCAAACGCACCGATCGAGAACTTCAATGCGATTAGCGGCGCCCGCCGGGCGCCTCCCAGCAGAACGTGCGCCGGTGCGCCGAGGATCTTTCCGGCGAGATCCAGCAAGGCCATCTCCAGCGCTGCCTTGGTGAACGGGTTGCCGATCAGAACGCGGTCCATGGCGTCGGCCAGCGCGCCGATCTCGAGCGGATCGCGGCCGATGAGCACAGGCGCCAGAACGTCGCGGATCGCGGCCAGCGCACCGGCCTGCGTCTCGCCGCTCCAGACCGGCATGACCGTTGCCTCGCCGATCCCCGCGGTCTCCTCGTCGGTCCGCACCATCACCACCACGTAGCGCGAAATGCGGTGCTCTCCTGCGGCGCTGACGATGGAGAACTCGGGCCTCGTAGGGATTGAAACCGGCTGCGTCTGGACCGAGCGGATCTTCACGCGCGCCCCTCGCCGATCAGCCGTATCGCGTTCTCGCCCAGGATCAACCGCTGCTGCGCCTCCGTAAGGGGCGCCGAGCGGATCTTTTCCAGGTTCCATTTCCCGGCGGGCGCGCCGCCGATGGGAAGATCGGTCCCGAACAAGATGCGCTCGGCGCCGATCCGCTCCAGCGCGAACTCCAGATCGGCCACCTGCGCTCCCGAGGTCTCCAGGTACACGTTCGGGCACAGCTCGGCCGAGCGTACCGCGTCGAGAAACAGCAACTTGCCGAAATGCCCAATGATAAACGGGGCCTCTGGAAACCGTCTTGCCTGCTCCATCACCTGAAACGGCTGCGAGTAGGGTGGCGTCCCGGTGTGGAAAAGCACCGGGATGCGATACTTCGAGCAGACCTCCAGGCACGGGTACAGGTAGGCGCTGTTGGCCGGAAACGACTGGAGCCAGGGGTGGAACTTCAGCCCCTTCAGGCCCAGCTCGATCGACCGCAGCAGCTCGCGCGCTGCGCCGTCGGGGTCCTGGTTGGGATAAGTCGTGGCAAAACCGATCAGGCGGTCAGGAAACCGCCGGACCGCCGCGGCAATCTGGTCGTTCGCTTTGCGGTGGTCGTTGAAGCCGTACAGCCCCGCCAGGGTGAGCAGGAAGCAGCGGTCGAAGCCGACCTCGTCCATCAGCCGGACGATCGCCTCGACATCCCAGACGTTGGCGTCGGACACGCCGGCCTTTTTCTTATAGGCATACCAGCCGGTCGTGTCGGTGATGAGATGGATGTGGCTGTCCACAATCATGGGAAGAATCTCCCTGCGTTGCCGCCGAGGATGCGTTCCACGTCGGCGGCGGATAGCCCCGGCAGCAGCCGGATCTTTTCGATCTCGCACCGATAGGTACTGAAAGGATAGTCCGAGCCGAACAACAGCCGATCTACGCCCGTGGTCCGGACGATGGCCTCCAGGTTGCACAACTCGTTCTTCGATGTCTCCGCCCACAGGTTGGGGCAGGCCTCCAGGCAATAGAGGACGTCGAAGTGGAAGTCCCATCCGGCGTGACCCAGGATAAAGCGCCCTTCCGGGTAGCGGCCCGCGAGATCGGCGATCTTGTACGGCACCGCGAGCAGCGGCGCGCCGCCCGTCACGTAGAGCGGCAGTCCGAGTCCGATTGCCGCCTCCACCACCGGAAACGCCAGCGGATCGTTCGCTTCGAACCCTTGCAGCATCGGATGAAGGATGACGCCGCTGAGTCCCAACGCCTCCCGCGCCCGCCGCACTTCATCGACCGCCTTGCCCCGCATCCACGGATTGACGGTGGCGAACCCAGTAAAGCGGTCGGGGAACCGCCGCGTCACGGCGGCGATCTCGTCGTTTCCGCGTTGGTTGAAGAACGCGGCGAACTCGCCCGCCGCCGAAAGCACCGCGCGGTCGACTCCGTGCCGGTCCATCTCCCGCAGCAGCGACTCCGGATCCATGCGGTATTCGCGGTAACGAAAGAAGGACCGGCCGAAGTGACAGTGAAAATCGAAGATCATGCCCTTCCCAGGGTGGAGCGCAGAAACGACCGCCCGCTGATCAAGGTCAGCA
>JACQDI010000739.1 GCA_016201195.1 Acidobacteriota bacterium
ACCTTTCGCTGACCCGGGGACGCCGGGTGAGGTGGGACGCCGACCGGCAGAAAGTCGAGATGTAGATGCAAAGGCAAAAGGCAAATTGCAAAAGGCAAAAATCAAGGCGCGCGGGCTGCCGCCCGCGAGCATTTTTTTTTAAAGAATGCCCCCTTCCTTGATTTTTGCCTTTTGCCTTTTGCAATTTGCCTTTTGCCTTGCTTTTTTGCCTTCGAAAGGAGCGCCCCATGACACGAAGGGACTTTGTCCTAGCCTCACTAGCCGCTCAGGCCGCTCGCGCCTCCACCGCAAAGCCGACCCTCTGCCTGTTCTCGAAGCATCTCCCCAAGCTCAATTACGCCGAGCTGGGAGCGCAGGTCAAGCAGTTGGGCTTCGAGGGGGTGGATCTCACGGTCCGCCCGGCCGGCCACGTCCTACCCGAGCGCGCCGCTGAGGATCTGCCCCGCGCCATCGAGACGCTGCGCGCCCACGGCCTCGCCGTGCCCATGATCACCACCGGGCTGCTTTCGGCCGCCCACCCCACGGCGCGCCCCATTCTCAGCACCGCCGGCCGGTTGAAGGTGCCCTTCTTCAAGCTCGGATACTACAACTACAAAGGACGCGATCCTGAAAAGGTCGTCGCCGATGTGAAGCGCGACGTGCAGGGTCTGGTGGACCTAGCCAAGGAACACGGGGTCGTCGGCGGATTCCACAACCACTCGGGCGACTACGTGGGATCTCCCATCTGGGACACACGCTCGATCATTGCCGACCTCGAGCCGTGCTGGATCGGCTACTACTTCGACCCCTGCCACGCCACGGCTGAGGGCGGCGTCGCCGGCTGGGAGATCGCCTTGCGCATGGTCTCGCCGCGCCTGAAGATGGTCGCCCTCAAGGATTTCTACTGGGCCCGCGAGCAGGGCAAGTGGAAGATGAAGATGTGTCCCATGGGCGAGGGCATGGTACAGTGGCCCAAGGTGTTTGCGATGCTGGCTGCGGCCCGCTTTACCGGTCCCATCTCGCTGCACCTCGAGTACGACGCGGCCGACGAGCTGGCCGCCATCGCCCGCGACCTGGAGTTCACCGAGAAACGGGTCGCCGCAGCTTACGGAGCCTGAGCATTACGGAGCAAACCATGCGATTCCTAATCGCCCTCGCAGCTCTCGCCCCGCTGTGGGCCGCCGATCTTCTCCTTCCCTTGCGCACCCGCGTCGAGACCTTTAAAGGAAGCGGCGTGTGGGACGAGGTTCGCGTCGAGCGTGCGCTGCCCGTCCACCAGACCGCCATCCTGATCTGCGACATGTGGGACAACCACTGGTGCACCGGCGCCGCCCGCCGCGTTGATGAGCTGGTGAAGCGAATGGCGCCCCTCATCGACGAAGCCCGCGACCGCGGCGTCCAGATCATCCACTCGCCTTCCGAGGTGATGAACTTCTATGCCGATGCGCCGCAGCGCCAGCGCATCCTGCGCATCGCGGCGGTCGAGCTGCCGCCCAACCTGAACCTCTCCGACCCGCCGCTCCCCATCGATGACTCGACCGGCGGCTGCGAGACGGGGGACAAGTTTTACAAGGCGTGGAGCCGCCAGCACGCCGGCCTGCGCATCAGCGGTAACGACGTCATTTCCGACAAGGGAACCGAAGTTTACAGCTATCTTCAGGAGAAGGGCCTCCAAAATCTGCTAGTGATGGGCGTACACACCAACATGTGCGTGCTCAACCGCACCTTCGCCATCAAGCAGATGACCAAGTGGGGCAAGCGCTGCATCCTGGTCCGCGACCTGACCGACGCCATGTACGACCCGGCCAAGCGCCCCTTCGTCAGCCACGAGGCGGGAACCAACCTGGTCATCGAGCACATCGAGAAATATTGGGCCCCCACAGTGCTCTCCGCCGATTTCCAGCGAGCGCTGCGCCAAGCCCAATAATGGCGGCCGCCGAACTCCCGCGCAAGTTGGGCCTGCTCGACGCGGCCACCATCGTCGTGGGGGGAGTCATCGGCACGGGCATTTTTCTGGTTCCGGCCCAGATCGCCCAGCGGCTCCCTTCGGCCGGCTTGATCCTCGCCGTGTGGATCTTTACCGGTGTGCTTTCCCTGTTCGGGGCGCTGGCTTTTGCCGAGCTGGGCGCGATGATTCCTTCGACCGGCGGCCAGTATGTCTACCTGCGAGAATCCTGGGGACCGCTCACCGCGTTCCTGTGCGGCTGGACCTTCTTCCTCGTCATTCAGACCGGCCTGTTCGCGGGGCTGGCCTCCGGCTTCGCCATTTACCTTTCCTATTTCGTTCCGCTGACGCCACTATCTTCCAAGTTGGTCGCGCTGGCTTTGATTGCCGTCCTGACGTTTGTAAACTACCGGGGCGCCCGGGCCGGCGCGACCGTCCAGGATGTCTTCACCTTGCTGAGCGTCGCCGGGCTGGCGGCGTTCATAGCGATCGCCTTCTTCGGCCGGCAACAGGTGAAGATTATCTGGTCCCCGGAGCGCTTTTCGGGAAGTGATTTCGGGGTGGCGATGATCGGCTGCCTGCTGGCCTACGAAGGGTGGAACACCATCAGCATGGTCGCCGGCGAGGTGAGGCAGCCGCAGCGAAACCTGCCGCTCGCTCTGGGCTTGGGTATGGCGGTCGTGATCGCCCTTTACCTGCTGGCCAACCTTGCCTACCTGCGGGTGCTTTCCATCGGAGAAATCACCGTGGCCGAGCGCGTCGCCTCCACCGCCGCCGAGCGCGCCGCCGGGCCCCTCGGCGCGATCCTCGTGTCGGTCACGATCCTGCTTTCCATCATCGGCTGCTCCAACAGCAGCCCCCTCACCGCGCCCCGCGTGTACTTCGCCCAGGCCCGCGACGGCCTGTTCTTCTCCCGCTTCGGCCAGGTCCACCCTCGATTTGAAACGCCGGGATTTTCCGTTTTGGTCCATGGCCTCTGGTCAGCGATCCTCGTTCTCACCGGCTCCTACCAGACGTTGATTTCCTACACCATGGTCGCCGCCTGGATTTTTTACGGCTTGACCGTCGCCGGGGTCTTGATCCTGCGCCGCACGCGCCCGGAGTTGCTGCGGCCCTACAAAATGTGGGGATACCCCTTGACGCCCGTCTTGTTCGTGGCGATTTCGCTGTGGTTCGTGATCAACGCCATGGTGACCACGCCCGTCCCGTCCCTCGCCGGTCTCGGCCTGATTGCCACCGGCATCCCCATATATTACATTTGGCGTCGAGTATGAACATCGAACCGTTCGAAATGGAGCGGCTGCAATCCCAGTGGGAAAATCGCGTCGAATACAATCTCTCGGAGTCGAGCGTCCACCCCATGGCTCTGGCGGAATTGCTTGACGCCGGCCAACTCACCGAGTTACTCCAAAAGCGCCTCGGCTATACCCAGACCAACGGCACGGTTGAGTTGCGCCAATCGATCGCCGCACTCTATCCTGGCGCCAGCGTCGATCATATTCTGGTCACTAACGGCGCCGCCGAAGCTAACTTCCTCGCCATCTGGCATCTCCTCGATCCCGGCGACGAGATCGTCCTGATGCTACCCAACTACATGCAGATCTGGGGCCTTGCCCGCTCCCTCAGCGCGAAAGTGGTTCCGTTTCGTCTCCGCGAGGAGTGCCAGTGGCGTCCCGACCTCGACGAACTGCGCCGTGCTCTCTCGCCCCGCACCAGCCTCATCGCCGTCTGCAATCCCAACAACCCCACCGGCGCAGTCCTCGCCGAAGGTGAGATGGATGCGATTGTGGAGGCCGCCCGCCGGGCCGGCGCGTGGCTGCTGGCCGACGAGGTCTACCTGGGCGCGGAGCGCGTGGGTCCCCCCACGCCCTCGTTCTGGGGCCGCTACGAGAAACTCGTCATCACCAACGGCCTCTCCAAGGCGTACGGCCTTCCCGGGCTCCGCATCGGCTGGGTCGCCGGCCCGCCCGACTTGATCGCTCGCCTCTGGGGCTGCCACGACTACACCACCATCGCTGTGGGCGCCCTCAGCGACACCCTCGCCCGCGTCGCCCTCGCCAGCCGCGAGCGGATCCTCGGGCGAACCCGGGAGATCCTGCGCGCCAATTACCCGCTGCTCGAGGAGTGGCTGGCATCCCAGGGTGATCTGTTCACCCTCGTCCCACCCGCTGCCGGCGCCATCGCCTACCTGCATTATTCGCTGGAGATCAATTCCACGAGGCTCATGCAAAAGCTGCTCCAGGACAAGAGCGTGCTAGTGGTGCCTGGAGACCACTTCGGCATGGACCATTACCTGCGCATCAACTACGGCCCTCCGGCGGACTACTTGCGGGCCGGACTCGAGCGGGTGCAAGATACCATGCAGGAGCTGCTCCGCTGATCCTGGTCCTGATTCTTCTCGTTGCTGCCGCCGGCTCGGCCGCCCCACCCAGTATCGCTACTCGCATCGAGGACGCCCGGCGCTTGCAGGAAAAAGGGTCCAGGCGCTCTATCAATCCTTGCTGCCCGACGGTGACCAACCTGGCCACCCTATACCAGCGGCTGGGCCGCGACGAGCGCGCCCTCGAACTCTATTTGCAGCTCCGAAAATCTCCCCTGGCGCTGACCGCCAGCGAGGAGGCCCGTTTGCTCGGCAACCTTGGCGCGCTCTATCGCCGCCTCGGCGATCCGATCAAGGCGCTCGCGCTCACCGGCGCAGCGATCGGAGGGATGGTCCCCTCCGGGCACGCGCAGTTTCGCTCGCGCCCCGGCCGCCGCAGCTTCGTCGTGGAGGTCCAAAACGTCAACCTTACCCCGGGCACGCCGCTGGGCGTCTTTGTCACTCAAAACGGCATGGAGTCGAACGTCGGAACCATTACCCTGGGCCCCCCCGCCCACTCTGGGCGGCGAACTGGACCTTGAGTCTCAGAACGGCGACTCCGTTCCTCAGTTGAGCTCCGGCACGCTGGTTGTCGTCAAGACGCCGGGCGGGCAGGCCATCTTGAGCGGGGTTCTGTGATCATAAGGCCGAAAGTTGGAAAGCAACCGTGGGGGCCATTACCGGCCCCCAGGGCCTTCTTCTCGGAGCTGGGGCTCCGCCGCCCGCAGCTTCTCCTCGCGCAACCGCTGGACCTTCTTCGGGTTTGTCAGCTCTGGAATTATTGAGCCTCGCCGAATTGAGTGACAGATGTCTTCAGGCCAACGAGGCGGCACGCAAGAGTGCGTGCGCCACATCGCGACCGTCACTCTATTGTGCGAGGCTCATTATAATAAGAGTTGTGGCCTACCATCCGGCGAGGGGCAGTTCCCCGCCCAGAATCCCCCGCGAAACTGCGGCGATGTCATCCTGCAACGGCCGGTCCGCCTCCATGAACGCGCTGCGCGCGCGGACGGCGCGGTAAATCCTGCGCGTGCCGGCGCCCAGGCGCGACGCCGCTCCCCTCAGATCGACCGCTTGGCACGCCGAGATCAGCAGGATGGCCACGGCGTTGCGCGCGCACTCCAGGGCGTCCCGCGCTGTGAGCGCTGCGTGGACCCCCAGGCTCACCATATCCTGATTGTGGGATTCGGTCGACACCGGGTGCACGGTGCTGGGCGAGGCCATCTGGCGCACCGCGCAGGTGAGCGAGGCCAGGCTCAACTGCATGCCCTTGAATCCCGTGTTGATCCCTGGATCGGCCACCAGGGCCGAGGGCAGGCCGTTTGAGAAGCGGTCGTCCACCAGCACCGACATCAGCGCGTGGGACCAGTTGGCCAGATTCGAGAGATCCAGCTTCAGCCCGTCCATGGCCCGCGCCACGTGCCCGCCGTAGAAGCTGCCGGTATGGTAGATGCGGCCGGTGGCCGGATCTACCAGCGGGTTGTCGTTGGCCGAGTTGGCCTCCATCTCGACCACCGCCCGCGTGCCGGCGAGGGTCTCATACATCGGGCCGATACCTTGTGGGATGCAGCGAACGGAGTAGCCGCTCTGGATGGAGTGGGCCGCGCGGCCCCCTGTGCGTTCGCCCTTGGCCTCGCGCCGCAGCGCGGCCGTCGACCCCACCGCCCTCGATCCCTCGAGCAGCCGCCGCAGGTAGCGTCCCACGGCCTTTTGCCCGGCGTGGCCCTTGACCCGCTGCACCCAGTCGTCGTAGGGCTCGGCGGAGGCTCCCAGCGCCTCGACCCCGAGCGCAGCCGCGGCCAGAAAGGCCCGCAGCACCGCGTCGGCGTCGTCCACGTTCAGCGCCGCGGCGCCGGTCATGGCCGTGGTTCCGTTGACGAGCGAGATGCCTTCCTTGTAGCTCAGCCGCAGCGGTTTGATCCGCGCCTGCTCGAGCGCCCGCCGCGCCGTGAGCACGCGGCCCCGATAGGCGACGCTGCCTTGCCCGACCAGGGCCATGGCCACGTA
>JACQDI010000740.1 GCA_016201195.1 Acidobacteriota bacterium
AGCGCCTCAAGGGACTGCTGGAAAACCTGCAAGTCCTGTTTGACGAGCGTACCGCCTGGGCGCTGCAACTCGAAGCCGAGCGTGCCGATCTGGCTGCGAACTACCAGCGACTGGAGGCCGAGGCGGAAAAGGTGCGCGCCGACCTGAAAGCCTGCGTCAACCAGTTACACGCCACCGAGGCGGATCTCGAAGAACGGACCCGCTGGGCGCAGAGCCTGGACCGGCAGAGAGAGGAGATGGCAGCCCGGATCGCCGCCCTGACTGCCGACCTGAATTCTCTGTTCGGCTCTCCCGCCTACCGGATCGGAAAACGATTGGGCCTGGCCCCGGTGCCGCCGTCCGACCCGAAGCGAAGAATTGACGATTGATTCATTGACGATTGGCCCCCCGGCCGGCGCGGCTGTTCAATCGTCAATGACTCAATCACCCAATCGTCAATTACTGCAAGATCCTTAGATTCGTGAAGTACCCGTCGGTTCCGGGGCCGATCCAGAGGGCGACCGCGCCCTTGGATTCTCCCCCTTTCAGGTCGTTGACCAACAACGTGGGCTGCTCGGCGCCGTGGACATAGAAACGCGCCTTCACGCCCCGGACCTCGATCCTGACCTTCGTCCACTGCCCCGGAACCAGGTCCACATAGGTTTCGTATTTCTCCGGCTCCTCTTTCCGCAACCGCTGCCACGGGAAGTCCGGGAAGGAAACGTATTGCGCCGAGTGGTTTCGCCGCACCTGGTCTTCGGCGCGTCCGTTAGTGGGCCGCAAGTAGAAGCATTCGAACTTCGAGACATCCGGCGCCACCCGGAACGCCACGCCGATAAAGCCGCGGGCCTGCTCGGCTGCACCCCCACCGGGCTTGCCGGCGAGATCGACTTCCAGCACGCCGTTGTGGAACTCGGCGGCGGCCAGGAGGACCAGCCGGTCCTCGCGGCCCTGCCCCTGGCCGGAAGGCTCGGCGACGTGGATCGCTTTCCGCCCCTGGTATGTGACGGGCTCGGCGCGGACGTTGTGCAGTTTCAAGCCTTCAAGTGAATCGAGCGGATACGTCTTGGGCTGCGCCGCACATTCAGGCGGGAGGAGGGTGACCAGGAAGAGGAAGAGGATTGTGGAAGTCACTGAAATCCGGAAGGCTCGCATACCCAGGAGTATACCAGGACCGGCGTCGTCGCCCGGGATACCAGGTTTGGTGGAGGCGGCGGGAGTCGAACCCGCGTCCGGAAAAGCTCCCAAAGGGACGACTACATGCTTAGTCGCGTTCGAAAGTGTCGGCCGGCCCATCGAAACGGACAAAACTGAACCAGCCCAAGCCCGATTGATCTCGGCCTGCGGCTCCGGACCGAAGCCCTCGGCCTATCCCGCAAAGATGACGCCCCTCGAACCCCGCGCGGGCTCAGTGTCCGGGAGCGGTCGCCTAAAGATTAGGCGGCGTAGGCTAACTGCGTGTTGTTGGCAGTTATGGTTTTCCGATCGTTTTACGGGAGCTCGGAACCCGGCATGCCTTCCCTTTGCGATTCAATCCCGTCGAATCCGTTACGCCCCCTTTCCTTTAACATGATAGCACGGTTTTGAACCGCAGGTCCCAGCAAGAAACGCTTGGCCCTGCGCTGCCGGGTCTGGGGATCTGGAAGATCCGGACGCAGTCTGTTCTAAAAACAGAACAAAACCTGTTGTCCTCTCCGTACCGAGGAGATATAATCCAGTCGGGTCATTTCGCAAGATATTCAATGGACGCCGGGCTAAAACTCAAGCAAACTCGAGAAGAGCTGGGCTTGCGGTACCGCGAAGTGGAAGAGGCCAGCGCCATGATCGCCCAGCAGAACCACAACCCGGAGTTCATCGTTTCCCTCAGCCGTCTTTCGGATATTGAAAACAAGGGCACGCTGCCTACACTTTATCGCTTGTATACGTTGTGCGCGATTTACCGGCTGGATCCCTACGAAGTACTGCAATGGTACGGGGTGGAGGTGGAGCACATGCCCCAGGATTCAGCTCTGATCAGCCCCGGCCGCACCCATCCCATCGGTTTTCGGGGCAACGGCGCCGGATCGGTGACCCTACCCCTGAAGCTCGATCCGGGGCTGGACCTGCGGCGCACCACCTACCTCAGCCGGATGATCCAGGAATGGGGCCGGCTGCCTCTGATGCTGCTCGACAGCCTTCAGCTCAAGCAGCATCGCTACGCCTATATCGGGTCCGACGACTACATGATGTACCCGCTCCTCCAGCCCGGCTCGCTGGTGCAGATCGACGACAGCCGGCAGGAGATCCAGGCCGGCGGCTGGGCGAACGAGTTCGAGCGGCCGATCTACTTCTTCGAGTTGCACGAAGGCTACGCCTGCAGTTGGTGCAACCTCAGCGGGAACCGCCTGATTCTGCAGCCCCACACCACCTCGCCCTGCGCGCCCGCCATGTACGTTTTTCCGGATGAAATCGAAGTGATCGGGCAGGTGGTGGCGGTGGCTATGCGCCTCGACTCTGCGAAGAAGACCCGATCTCGCCCCGCAGCAAATCCAAAATAAGCTCCAGGTCGGCGATAAACAACTCTTGCTCCGCCTCGGTGGCGCTCGAAGGCAGCAGGTTTCTGTAGGGAGCCAGGCGGCCCCAAGTGTCCAGCACGCGCCGCCGGTCCTTGCCGAGCGCCCCCAGATACTCCTCCAGGTCCTGTTTTTGCCGCTCCAGGGGAAACTTCAGCCACTCGCTGAAGGCCTGCTGGTGGCTTTGGCCCAGCGCCCGGTTGGCGTCCTCCTCCGAATAGACCTGGGCCAGGCCGAAGTGCTCGTAGCGGCCGGTATCGGGGTCGCGCAGGGAGGCCAGGTAAGCGATCCGCCCAAAGGTCGTGGGGACCTGGGCGAGCGTTCGCTTCCACAGGTCCTGACGTGCCCGCTCGTTGCCCTCTCCCACGGGACGATTCTAGCACGGCGGCGCGTCACGTTCCAAAGTCGAAAAATCGACTACGCGATTCCGACGCGGCCCGCCGGATACATTAGCATAGGAGTGAATGCTGGGAAATTTTCCCAGAAAAGGAGAAGATATGATGAAAAAGCTGATTCTTTTTGCGGCCATCGTGCTGCAATTGGCGTTCTTTTCCACGGGAACAACGGTGAAGACGAATCCCCCGGATCCGCCCTGCTTCCCCTGCGCCGTTTAATTTGCTTTAAAAACCGCGCGGGTGG
>JACQDI010000741.1 GCA_016201195.1 Acidobacteriota bacterium
CGTGTCCGTGCCTTCGAGCTTCGCGTAGCCGGAGCGCGGGGATTCCAGGCCCATCCAGATCCAGGAGACGCCCAGCTCGACCAGCTCCTCGATGGTGTACTTGCGGATCGCGTTCGCCGAGGAAAACACGTAAAGGGCCCAGCTCTTGGCCTTTTCCTTCATCCTCTCCAGGAGCTCCATGGCGCGCTTCTTGTAGAGCAGAAAGTTTTCGTCCATCACGAAGAAGGATCGCACTTTCAACGCCCGCTCCAGCTCGCTCATCACCTCGAACAGCTCTTCGCCGGTCGAGTAGAAGTTCAGGAACCTGCCCTTGCCGCCGAAAAATGCGGAGGTGGTGCAGAAGTTGCAGCCCAGGGGGCAGCCGACTCCCGGGATGACCGTGGCGGCTGTAGAACCGGCAGTCTGAGGCGTGCGGATGCCCATCACGCGCAGGTCGAAGCCGGAAACGATGTGCGGGTGGCGAATGGGAGCCTGCTCGTCCTCGCCGAGGTAGCGGCGCATCCAGGAGATTCCGTCGCCCCGCACGATGTGGTCGGCGTCGATCATGTACTCCAGGCCGGGAATGGCCGCGACGTGCCCGCCCACCACGATCACTGAATGCGGCGAGAGCTGCCGGACCATGCGGCACATCTCCCGCACCTTGCCCACGTTGACGATGATCGAGGAAATCCCCACGATATCGTACTGATTTCTACCGAGCTCGCGCTCGAAGACCTGGCGGGTTGGGAAATCGAGCAGGGTGCAGGGGGCGGAGATGTTGTTCTGGATCATCATGATGCCCCAGGAGCGGTGGTGCATGCGCAGGGAGAACGACCCCTGGGCGCGGGTGACCTGGTTGTGATAGAGCTCCATGGGGTTGATGGCCCGGCTTCCGAATTGGTCGTCGCGGGCGTAGGGGCCGAATACGGAGGTGAGCAAAATGCGGGCGCGCGCGCCCTTGGGATGCGGAGACATAAGCTTGTGCGGGGAAAAAAGGGCCCAGCCTCGTGACGCTACCCCCCCCTGGCGAGCGGCGCAATGAGGCGGATGCTTCATCTTTTTGATGCATCTGCATCCTTGGTCGCGTCCTGTCCGGGTCCTATTCTGGCGGGTAGGGAGGCGAACATGATGAACCGGAGGACTTTTGTGGCCGCCGCGGCGGCTGCGGGCAGCGCGGCTCACGCAGTGCCGAAGCTGGCGGTCGAAGGCGGCCGGCCAGTGCGCGAGAAGCCGCTCAAGGCCGGGTATTGGGGCACGCAGTACTACGATGACCAGGAACGGCAGGAGCTCGTGGAGGTGCTGGAAACCCGCCGGCCCTTCCGCTGGTATGGTCCCGGGGACCAGCCACCGAAGAAGGTCCTCACGTTCGAGAAAGAGTTTGCCGGGAAGATGCATACGCGCTTTGCCTTGGGCGTGCCCTCGGGTACGGCGGCCCTGAACACGGCGCTGGCCGCGCTGCAAGTGGGCCCGGGCGACGAGGTGATCCTGCCCGCCTGGACCTGGCACTCCTGCTTCAACACCATCGTATTCGCCGGGGCTCTGCCGGTGTTCGCCGAGATCGACGAATCGTTCAACATCGATCCCGCGGATATCGAGAGCAAGATCACGCCGCAGACCAAGGTCATCCTGGCCGCGCATCTCCAGGGCAACCCCTGCGACATGGACCGCATTCTGGCGATTGCGAAGAAGCACAAGATTCGCGTGCTGGAGGACTGCGCCCAGAGCGTGGGCGCGAGCTTCAATGGCCGGCCGGTCGGCTCGATGGGGGATATCGGCATTTACAGTCTACAGCTCAACAAGACGATCACGGCCGGGGAGGGGGGCGCCGTGGTGACCAAGGACCCGGTGCTGTTCGAGCGCGCAGCCCGCTACCACGACCTGGGCGGGCTGCGCCCCCCGCATCAGCAAATGCTCGGCCAGCCCGAGCTCGACTGGTTTATCGGAAACGGGTTTCGGATGAGCGAGTTCACCGGAGCGGTGCTGGTGGCCCAGTTGCGAAAGCTCGCCCGCATCGTGCTCGACGTGCGCGCCAACGCGCGCCGGGTCTACGAAGGGATTGCCGACCTGGAGGGGCTGCACCTGCGCTACCGGCCCGATCCGATGGGCGAGCTGGGGTCGGCGGTGTTCCTCGGCTTTGAGTCGAAACAGAAGCGCGACCGCTTCATGGCCTTGATGAAGGCGGAGAACGTGCCGGCGCACCCACCGGGCGGGTCGGTGGTGCTTCCCGTCCTGCCGCACATCGAGAACAAAGTGACCGTGCATCCGGCTTGGCCTTCGTTCACATCTCCGCGCGGCCGGGCGATCGAGTACGGCGCGGAGTGCTGCCCGCGCACGCTGGACATCCTGAGCCGTTTCGCCGGCGTCTCGCTCGATCCGAAGTATACCGACCGCGAGACCAGCGACATCGTGACGGCGATTCGCAAGGTGTGGCCGGCGGTCAGCCAGGCCTGAGGATGTTGGCCGTGAATACCCGGGCGGAGATTGACGACTTCCTGGCGCAGATGCGGCTGGCGGTGGTGGGCGTTTCGCGGGATCCCCGGGAGTTCAGCCGGCGCCTGCTGCGAGAGCTGATCGAGCGGGGCTACGACGCGGTCCCGGTCAATCCCTACGTGGGAGAAATGGAAGGCCGGCGCTGCTTCTGCCGGCTCCAGGAGATCACGCCCCCGGTGCAGGCGGCGCTGTTAATGACCGCGCCCGAAAAGACCGAGCAGGTGGTGCGGGACTGCGTCGCGGCCGGGATCACACGGATCTGGCTGCACCGCGGCGCCGGCCGCGGAGCGGTCAGCGCGGCGGCCGTGGATTTCTGCCGCGACAACGACCTCCACCTCGTGGCGGGGTTCTGCCCTTACATGTTCCTGCCGGAGGCAGGCTGGTTCCACCGGGTTCACGCGTGGTTCCGGACCCGGGGACCGATGAGGTTCTCGAAGGTTTAGAAGGAAGGGGGGAAGATGTATGAAACTTTACCTTATGCTGGGGGCGATTCTGCTGGCGAGCGCCGGCTTGGGCGCGGAGATCCCGGCGGCGGTGACCGGGGACTACGCCGAGGCGCGCTCCTGCCATGTGTACACCTGCGGCTGCCTGTTTTCCGGTGAGCTGGTGACCGACGGCCGCCACGCCATTCTGGCCTGGAACATCACCGGGGGTAAGCTGGACGGCGTCAGTCTGGAAGGCGTCAAAGTGGCGGCGGTAGTGGTGGGCGAAGGGAACCTGAGTGTGCCCCAGGCGCGGCGAAAGAGCGCTTTGTACCTGGACGGTATCGAGCGGCGCGAACAGGAGCAGGCCGCGGTGAACCTGATCCGGCGGCACTATGCGGAGGCGGTAGGAGAGGTGGTGGCTTTGCACGTTGCGCCCATTCGCTTCCGCGAGCAAGGCGGCACGCTGACCGTGGAAATCGGCGGCGCTGCCCGCATGGTGATGCGCAAGGCGCGCATTCCCGAAGACGCTCACCCCGGTTCCTCGCGGTGGCACGGGCCGTTCATCCCGCTGTCGAGCTGG
Organism: Acidobacteriota bacterium; assembly: GCA_016201195.1. GTDB lineage: Bacteria > Acidobacteriota > Terriglobia > Bryobacterales > JACQDG01 > JACQDI01. The sequence goes on from JACQDI010000741.1 coordinate 3,475, forward strand.
GACCTGGAGACCCTGCTGTACTCGGAATACAACGGCAGTGACTTTTCGCTGAGCTGGCGACACATGGAGCCGGCGATCAACGGATACGCGGGAAGCTTCTCAGCCGGCTTCTGATGGAGAGGTCTCCCAACCGGCAGGTCCGAGCGGGATATTCGTCTCGTGTGGCGGTTGTATCGATGGCCGCCCTGGTTTTTGAGACGGTCACCGGGCTGGCCGTCACCCTGCTGCCGTTCCATGCTGCCATCGAGTGGGGTGTGCTGCTGCACACTCTGGCGGGGATCGCCCTGCTGGGCCCGATCGCATGGTATTGTGCTGCGCACTGGCTGGATTACCGGCGCCAGGCGCTTTCCGATACGCTGCTGCTGGGCTATGTCGGCCTGGGAGGGCTGCTGGTTTGTTCGCTTTCCGGCCTGGTCGTGACTTTGGAGGGGCTGTTCGGCATTCGCACTTCCGCGGCCTGGCGGAACGTTCACCTCATCTCGGCGCTGCTGGTCGTGGGAGCCGTGGTGGCGCATCTGGTCCTGGCGGCGTGGCGGGCGTGGTCGGGCGAGGCGAAGCGCTACTTGCGGCGGAGCCTGGGACCGGCGACAGCGGCGTTGTGCCTCACCCCGGCTTTGGCGTTGGTCTATTCCGGCAGCCGCTACGTCAACGAGTTTCCCAAAGACTACCAGTTTCTTTACGGCAAGGACCGGCCCTTTGCGCCGAGCCTATCGCGCACCTCGACCGGCGGCGCCTTCGACGCGCAGTCGCTGGCCGGGTCCGAGAGTTGCGGCTCCACCGGCTGCCATACGCAGATCGTCCAGGAGTGGAAACCAAGCGCCCACCGCTACGCGGCCCGCGACCCTCTGTTTCAGGGCGTGCAGACGGTGATGGCCAAGCAGAACGGCCCGGAATCCACGCGCTACTGCGGCGGCTGCCACGACCCGATCTCGCTATTTTCCGGCGCCAAGAACATTTTCGTGGAGAATCTGACCAACCTCCAGGGATTCAATGAAGGCGTTTCCTGCCTCGCCTGCCACTCCATCCAGAAGACCGACCTGCAAGGTAACGCGAACTACATGATCGTTCAACCTCGGGAGTATCTCTGGCAGTGGAGCGACCGCGGGC
>JACQDI010000745.1 GCA_016201195.1 Acidobacteriota bacterium
GAGCGGATTGCCGCCTGCGGTCCTGAAGGCGCTCCGCACGCCCGAAGAGAAACGGAGCGATGCGCAGAAAAAGGCGGTCCTCGATGACTTCGAGTGGGCCGCAGCGGAGCTTGAGCCCCTGTGGCGAGAGATCCAGAAACTCCAGGTGGCCTTGAGCCAACTCGACACGGCTATTCCGCGTGTAGTGGTGACGGAGGCGACCGAGCCGCGCGAGACACGCCTCCTGCCGCGCGGCAACTGGATGGACGATTCCGGCGCGGTGGTGGAACCCGCCATTCCTGTAATGTTCGGCAAGCTCGAGACCGGCGGACGGCGCGCCACCCGGCTGGATCTGGCCGACTGGCTCGTCTCCCCGAGCAATCCCTTGACCGCACGGGTGTTCGTCAACCGGCTCTGGAGGCAGTTCTTCGGCATTGGGCTCTCGAAGGCGTTGGACGATCTGGGCTCGCAAGGAGAATGGCCGGCGCACGCCGAGCTGCTCGACTGGCTGGCTGCGGAATTTATGCAGCCGACCTGGCGGGCCGATGGCGCTCATCCCTGGGACGTGAAGCACATCATCCGCGTCACGGTAACCAGTCAGACCTATCGCCAGTCGTCGCTGGGCCGCCCGCAGCTCGAAGAGCGCGACCCGGACAACCGCTTGCTGGCGCGCCAGAGCCGGTTCCGCGTCGATGCCGAGCTCGTGCGGGATATCGCGCTCGCCGCCTCCGGACTGCTGGTCGAAACATTCGGGGGCCCCAGCGCACGGCCGTACCAGCCGGAGGGCTATCTGTCCGCCTTGAATTTTCCCAAGCGGGAGTACTCGGCCGGCCACGGCGACGACCTGTACCGGCGCGGGATCTACACCCTCTGGCAGCGGACCTTTCTCCACCCCTCCCTGATGAACTTCGACGCGCCTACGCGCGAAGAATGCACGGTGAACCGGGTAAACTCCAACACGCCGTTGCAGGCGCTGGACCTGCTGAACGACCCCATCTTCGTGGAGGCGGCGCGGGTCTTCGCGCAACGGATGCTCGAGCGGGGCGGCCGCGGGGACGAGCAGCTCGACTGGGCCTTCCGCCGGGCGTTGAGCCGAACCCCGACGGCCGAGGAGCGCCGCATCCTGATGGACCTGCACCGGAAGAGCTTGGTCCGCTTCCGCGCGAAACCCGAGGATGCGAAGAAGGTCGTGCGGATCGGAGAGGCGCCTGCGCCGCAAGCTGTCCAGCCGGCCGAACTGGCGGCTCTGACCACCGTGGCCCGGGCGATTTTGAACTTACATGAAACCATTACGCGCAACTGACATTCACCGCCGCACCTTTCTCGGACGAGGCGCTGCCGGACTGGGACTGTGGGCGCTGCACTCCTTGATGAATCCCCGCCTGTTCGCCGGGATGGCCGAGCCAAAGACGATCGGCTCCCGCGGGGCGGTCAACCCGCTGCACCATCCGGCCAAGGCCCGGCGCGTGATCTTTCTCTACCAGGCCGGCGGGCCCTCCCACCTGGAAACGTTCGACTACAAGCCGAAGCTGGCGGAAGTGCACGGCCAGCCGATGCCGGAGTCGTTCACCAAGGGCCAGCAGATCGCCCAGTTGCAAAACGCGAAGCTGATCTGTTTCGGCCCGCAGCACAGCTTCCGCCGGTTCGGCAAATCCGGGCAGGAAATGACGGAGCTGTTCCCCCACATCGGCAGCGTGGCCGACGACCTTTGCATCATCCGCTCGATGTGGACCGAACAGATCAACCACGACCCGGCTCACACGGTGATGAACACGGGCTCGATCATCACGGGCCGGCCGAGCATGGGCTCCTGGATCCTCTACGGCCTGGGCGCGGAGACCGACGATCTGCCTGGTTTCGTGGTGCTGCTGTCCGCCGGAAAGGGCGGGCAGATGCAGCCCATCGCCGGCCGGCAGTGGTCGGCCGGCCTGTTGCCCAGCAAGTTCCAGGGCGTCAAGTTCAACTCGATCGGCGATCCTGTGCTTTACATCCAGAACCCGGCGGGCATCGATCGGGAGACGCAGCGCGAGTCCATCGACGCCATCAACGCCTTGAACCGGGTGGAGCACAAGACCTGGAAGGATCCGGAGATTCTCACCCGGGTAGCCCAATACGAGATGGCCTTTCGGATGCAAGCGAGTGTTCCCGGGCTGGTGGATATGAGTAATGAGCCGAAACAAATCCTCGACATGTACGGCGCGCGGCCCGGCGACGGCTCATTCGCTTCCAACTGCCTGTTAGCCCGGCGGCTGGCCGAGCGCGGCGTGCGCTTCATCCAGCTCTACCATCGCGACTGGGACCACCACGGAGCGGTGAAGCGCAATGTGGCGCTCAAGGCGGAGGAGGTCGACCGGCCGACCGCGGCTCTGATTCAAGACCTCAAGCAGCGCGGGATGCTCGACGACACCATGATCGTGTGGGGAGGAGAGTTCGGGCGGACGCCGATGTCGCA
>JACQDI010000746.1 GCA_016201195.1 Acidobacteriota bacterium
AGAAAGTGAAGGCGATAGCGACCGCGTTGTAAGCGTCGTAGACGATCTCGGTGGCCGACGGAGCTTCTGCGAGCACCATGTCTCGCAGGGCCAGAGTAAGCTCACCGACGCGGCTGTTGTAAGCCGAAAGAAACTCGATCAGTTTCGAGTCCGGTTTTCGAATCGCCATGCGACTTTCTCCCGATCAGACGAGCAACTTCTTCACGACATTTCCGGCCACGTCGGTGAGGCGGAAGTCGCGGCCCAGGTGGCGGTAGGTGAGGCGCGTGTGGTCGAGGCCCAGGCCGTGCAGGAGGGTGGCCTGCAGGTCGTGGACGTGGATGGGGTCCTCGACGATGTTCATGCACAGGTCATCGGTTTTGCCGACCACCTGGCCGCCGCGAATGCCGCCGCCGGCCATCCACATGCTGTAGGCGAGCGGGTGGTGGTCGCGGCCGGCGTTGTCCTTCTGGCTCGGGTTGCGGATCTCGACCATCGGCGTGCGGCCGAATTCGCCGCCCCAGATGACCAGCGTGCTCGAGAGCAGGCCGCGCTGCTTGAGATCCTTAAGCAACGCGCCAGTGGGACGGTCGGTGATGTCGCAATTCTGCTTGAGCTTCTTGTTGAGCTCGGCGTGGTCGTCCCAGCTTGCGTGGGCCAGCATCACGAAGCGGACCCCGCGCTCGACCATGCGCCGGGCGAGCAGGCAATTGACCGCGTAGGGGCGCGTGGTCTCGTTGTTCACCCCGTACATCTCCAGCGTCTGCTGCGATTCCTTGGAAAAATCGAGCAACTCGGGCGCGGCCGATTGCATGCGGAACGCCAGCTCGTAGGAGGCGATGCGCGAGGCGATCTCCACGTCGGCGGTGGCGGCGCGGTGCTCCTCGTTCAGCTCGCGCAGGACGTCGAGCGAGACCCGCTGCGTGCGAGTGCTGACGCCGGGAGGATTCGAGAGATATAGGATCGGATCGCCGCCGTTGCGGAAGACGACCCCCTGATATTCCGAGGGCAGAAAGCCACTTGACCAGTTAGAGGTTCCGCCGCTCGTGCCTTTGCCCGAAGCGAGCACGACGAAACCGGGCAGGTTCTGCGACTCGCTGCCCAGGCCGTAGGTGACCCAGGCTCCCATGGTGGGACGGCCGAACTGGGTACTGCCACTGAACAGCAACAATTGGCCCGGGTGGTGATTGAAGGCGTCGGTGTGCATGGATCGGATGAGACAGATGTCGTCGGCGCAGGAGGCGGTGTGGGGCAGAAAGTCGGAGAACTCGGTGCCGCAGCGGCCGGAGGGGGCAAACACGCGGGGGCTCGCGAGCACCGCCGCGTCGGGCCGGATGAAGGCGAGGCGCAGGTCTTTGGTCAGCGAGGCGGGCAGCGGCGTGCCGTGCCACTTCTGGAGCGCGGGCTTGGGGTCGAACAGGTCGAGCTGGCTGGGGCCGCCCTCCATGAACAGGAAGATGACGTTCTTCGCCTTGGCGGGGAAATGCGGCCGGCGAAGGGATTCGGCGTCGAGCAGGTGGGCGAGCGCGATAGTGCCGAGGCCGCCGGCGCAGCGGCGGAAGAAGTCGCGGCGGGTTTGGATGAGCTGGAAGTCGGCGAAGGTCATTATTCTCTATGTATGAACTCGTCCAGGTTGAGCAGGACGCGGCCGGCTGCGGCCCAGGCGGCCGCTTCCGCCGGATCCACGCCGTCCAGCGCGTGAGGGAACAAGGCCTGCGCTTCCTTGGGGTCGTTGCGCAGGATGTCGACCTGCTTCTCGAAATAGGCGGCCATGCGCTCGGTCTCGCGCGCCGTGGGGCGACGGCTGAGGCACAGCTCGAAGCCGTAGCCGAAGCGGCTGGCGAAGCCTCCAGGGACCTCCCGCAGCAAGCGCAAGGCGAGCGCCTGGGACGCTTCGAAGAACACCGGATCATTCAGCAGATCCAGGGCCTGGAGCGGCGTGTTCGATCGCTGGCGGCGGCTGCACGCCAGGTAGGCGTCGGGCGCATCGAAGTTCATCAGTTGCGGAAACGGCACCGTGCGCTGGAAGTGGATGTAGAGACCGCGGCGGTAGCGGTCCGGGCCCTGGGTCTCCTCCCACTTCACCCCGCTCGCGTAGCCGAGCTGCGCCACGCCGGCGGGCAGCGGCGGGCGGACGCTCCTGCCCCCGATGGCCGGATTGAGCAGGCCCGAGACGGCCAGCGCTGAATCGCGGATCAGCTCGGCGGGGAGGCGCAGGCGTGACTGGCGGGCCACGAGCACGTTGTCGGGATCGCGCGAATCGATTTCCGGCCGCGAGCGCGACGACTGCCGGTAGGTCGCAGAAGTGACGATCAGCCGGTGCATGTGCTTCATGCTCCAGCCGCGGTCCATGAACTCTGAGGCCAGCCAGTCGAGCAGCGCGGGGTGCGAGGGCCGCTCGCCCTGCGTGCCGAAATCTTCGGAGGTCCGCACCAGGCCGCGGCCGAAGAACTCCTGCCACATGCGGTTCACGGTGACCCGGGCGGTGAGCGGGTTTTCGGGGCTGACCAGCCACCGGGCCAGCGTGAGCCGCGAGGGTGGGGAACCGGGGGGCGGCGAGGCCAGCACGGCCGGCGTGCCGGGTGTGACCTCCTCGCCCGGGTCGCGGAAATCGCCGCGGTGGAGCACGTGTGTTCTGCGGCGCTCGCCGAACTCGGCCAGCGTCTGCGCCATGCTCACCTCGGGAGGTTTGAGTTCTTTGAGCTTCTTGCGCAGCTCGTCGATCTTCTCCTTGGCCAGGCGCTCTTTGCCGAAGGCGTCGCCGAAGCGGGCGATGAAGTAGTCGGCGATCTGGTCGCGCTGCTTCTCGGTGCGTTGCGCAGGATCGAGCTTCACGATGGCTTGGCCGCCGACCATGTTGTTCCCGAGGTATTTCCACGCTTTGTCCCACTCCGCGGACTGGCCGGGGTTGGCCGCCGCCTCGAGCAGTTTGTGCTCCCACTCGGCCTGAAGCTCGGGGATGCCGTATTCCTCGAGCAGCGCGCGGCGCTTCGCCGCGTATTCGGGACGCCGGGCCAGGTAAGGGCCGATCTCCCCCGGAAGCGGCGCGTCGATGTCCAGCTCGTGCGCCGGGTTGAAAAAGGCGAAGAGCCGGTAATACTCTTTCTGGCTGATGGGATCGTACTTGTGGTCGTGGCACTGGGCGCAGCCGACGGTCAGGCCGAGCCAGACCGTGCCCAGCGTGTTCGTGCGATCGAAGACCTCCTCGACGCGGAACTGCTCGGTGTCCACGCCGCCCTCGCGGTTGGTGAGCGTGTTGCGGTTAAAGCCGGTGGCGACCTTCTGCTCGATGGTCGCGTTCGGCAATAGATCGCCGGCGAGCTGCTCGATGGTGAAGCGGTCGAAGGGCAGATCGCGGTTGAGCGCTTCGATCACCCACTGCCGGTAGCGCCAGGCGTGAGGGCGCGGGAGGTCGCTCTCGTAACCATCGCTGTCGGCGTAGCGGGCAAGATCGAGCCAGTGCCGCGCCCATTTTTCGCCGTAGTGCGGCGAGGCTAACAGCCGGTCCACCACGTGCTGGTAGGCATCCGGGCGCGGGTCGGTCAGAAATTCCGCCGTCTCTTCCGGCTTCGGAGGCAGTCCGATCAAGTCGAGGCTCAGCCGCCGCAGCAACGTTCTCCGGTCGGCCTCCGGCGACGGCTCAATCCCCTCCGCTTCGAGCCGCGCCAGGACAAAGCGGTCGATCGGGTTTTGCGTCCACGCCTGTTTTCGAATGGCCGGCAACTCCGGCCGGCGGATCTTCTGAAACGCCCAGTGCGGCTCCGCCTTTGGCCACTTCGCGCCCTGATCGATCCACGCCCGCAGGATACCTACTTCTGCCGCGGTCAACTTCGACCCCACCGGCGGCATCTTTTGTCCGGCGACGAACTGGATCAGCTTGCTTTCGGCGCTCTTGCCGGGAAGGATCACCGGCCCCGACTTACCGCCCCGCAGAGCGTCTTCGCCCCGGTCGAGGCGCAAGCCGTTCATCTGCTGCTGCGGGCCGTGGCAGACCTGACACCGGGCTTTGAGGATGGGCTCGATGTCGCGGGCGAAGTCAGCGCGGATGTTGGCCGCCGGCGGCAGGAGCGGGCCATCCGCCGCCGCAGCTATCAATCCCAGAAGAAACAGGCCGCTTCTTACCATCGTCCTGAAGCACACGGTAACCCCGCGGACAACGGCCTGTCAAATATAGAGGAAGGGGTTATTGCTACACTTCGTATATGGCAAAGCCCGGCAGGCTTGATCGGCGACGAGCCGTCCTGGAGCAATACAAGCGCGGGAAAATCACCATCCGACAAGGCGCCGAAATGCTCGGCCTCTCCTACTGGGCCATGAACGATCTGCTGCGAAAGAATCACATTCCCTTGGTAGGTCAAGCAGGGCCGTACGAGAAAGCTCTGGCCCTACGCGGGAAGATCGAGCTGGAAGTAGACTTGGGCCACTCCCGCGAGCGGCGGCGGCGTTGACGCTTCCGCTGACTCCTACCCCACAATCTGCGGGATTAGCTCCCCGTACACATCCGTCAGCCGCATGTTGCGGCCGTTGAACAGGTAGGTGAGCTTGGTGTGGTCCATACCTAGCAGGTGGAGGATGGTGGCGTGCAGGTCGTGGGTCGAGTGGGGCTGGACGGCGGCCTTGTAACCGAATTCGTCGCTCGCGCCGATGACCTGGCCGCCCTTGATTTTGGCGCCGGCCATCCAGATGGTCATGGCTCCGGGGTTGTGGTCGCGGCCGACGCCGCGCTGGGAGATCGGCATGCGGCCGAACTCGGACTGCCACATCACTAGCGTGGAGTCGAGCAGGCCGGTGCGTTCCAGGTCCTCGAGCAGGCCGGCCATGGGCTTGTCGCATTCGGCGGCGTGGCGGGTGTGGTTCTCCTTCACGTCGCGGTGGGCGTCCCAGGTGTCGAAGTCCTGCGCGCCCAGACCGCCGTGGTAGAGCTGCACGAAGCGGACGCCACGCTCGACCAGACGCCGGGCCATCAGGCACTGGTGGCCGAACAGCGCCGTCACCGGGTCGTCCAGGCCGTAGAGCTTCTTTACCGAGGCCGGCTCCTTGCTGACATCCACGGCCTCCGGCGCCACGCCCTGCATGCGGTAGGCAAGCTCGTAGGAGGCGATGCGCGCCGCCAGCTCCGAGCTGCCCGAATATTTCTTCGCGTCGAGATCGTTGAGCTTGCCGAGCAGATCCAGGCGCGCCCGCTGCTCCTCCGGCGGCAGGTCACCCGGGGGACGCAGGTCGATGATGGGATCACCCGACGAGCGGAAGATGGTGCCCTGGTAGGCGGCCGGCATAAACCCGGGGCTCCAGTTGGCCGTCCCGCCGAAGGGCCCGCCGCGCGGATCATAGATGACCACGAAGGCTGGTAGGTTCTGGTTCTCGGTGCCCAGGCCGTAGGTCACCCAGGAGCCCAGGCTCGGGAAACCCATCAGGATGCGGCCGCTCGCCAGCTCGTAGTGCGCCAGTACGTGATCGTTGGATTTGCCGAACATCGAACGGATCAGGGCAATCTTGTCGACCTTCTGCGCCACGTGCGGGAACAGTTCGGAAACGTCGATGCCCGACTGGCCGTATTTTTTGAATTTGAACGGGCTGCGCATCAGCGGTCCGGGATGGCCCTGGCGCACGATGATCTCGCCCTTGCCCTCGAGCGGCTGGCCGTGATAGCGGTCGAGATCCGGCTTGGGATCGAAGGTATCGACGTGGCTCACGCCGCCGGAGCGGCTGGCGGGGGGCGGTCGGGGACTCGACGTTGGGTGTGGCGGCGAGGAGGCCTTGCTGGTTCAGCAGGTGCGCCAGAGCGACGCCGCTCAAGCCGCCGCCGGCCTGAAACAGGAAATCGCGGCGAGAAACGAAGCCGAGTTTTTTGCCGGGGCAGTCGGTCATAGCTATCTCATATACACAAATTCGTTCAGGTTTAACAGCACGTGGGTCAGATCGGCCAAGGCGGCGAGGTGCGCTTCCGTTACGCCGTGCACAGGGGCGGGCGGGGCTGCGACCTCGGCTGCTTTCACACTGTGGAACTGGCGCTGGCGCTCCAGAAATTCCAGGCCCAGGCGCTTCTCTTCGTCGTTGGGGTCGCGGCCGACCGCGATCTCGTAGGCGCGGGACAGTTGCTCGGCTGGGTCCGATCCGGCCTCCTGCGCCACGCGCTCGGCGAAGAAGCGGGCCTGCTTCAGCACGAACTCGTTGTTGAGCAGTGTCAGGGCCTGGGTGGGAACGGTTGATACATTGCGGCCGGCGCACACCACGTTCTGATCGGGCAGGTCGAAAACCTCGAACATCGGGAACGGCATGCCACGCTTGCGGTAGACATAAACCGAGCGGCGCCATACCTTGGGACCGTCCTCTTCGATGTTCCAGATCCCGTATTTCATGGTCGCCACCACCGAGGGATCGACCTTGGGGAACACCGGCGGGCCGCCGCGCTCGCGGATCAGCTTGCCGCTGGCATACAGGATGTTGTCGCGCAGCACTTCGGCGTCCAGCCGCTGCATGCGGAACTTCCACAGCAGCCGGTTCTCCGGATCGGCTTTCTGGGCGGCGGCGTTGTCATACGCCGACGCCATCTTGTAAGCGTTGGATGTCATCATCAGGCGGTGCATCTGCTTGATGCTCCAGCCGCGAGCCACAAACTCGGTGGCCAGCCAGTCGAGCAGCTCGGGATGCGTGGGCGGCTCGCCCATCTTGCCGAAGTTGGTCAGCGTCCTGACGATGCCCCGGCCGAAGTGATGATGCCAGATGCGGTTC
>JACQDI010000747.1 GCA_016201195.1 Acidobacteriota bacterium
CCTTCCCGGAATCGCGCCACACGATGGCCGCGCAGCTCTCGGGCGAGATCACCGAGTAGATCGCGTTCTCGAGCATCATCACCACGTTCCCGATGCCCAGCGCCAGGGCCCCGCCGCTGCCCCCTTCCCCAATGCAGGTCACCATGATAGGCGTCGCCAGGCGCGCCATCTCCCGCAAGTTGTAGGCGATGGCCTCAGCTTGGCCGCGCTCCTCGGCGTCCACGCCGGGATAGGCGCCCGGGGTGTCTAAAAAGGTCAGGATGGGCCGGCCGAAGCGGGCCGCCAGTTGCATCACCCGCAGGGCCTTGCGGTAGCCCTCGGGCTTGGGCATGCCGAAATTGCGATGGAGCTTTTGCTTGGTGTCGCGCCCCTTCTGCTGGCCGATCACCATGACCTCGCGCGAGCCCAGCCGGGCCATACCGCAGACGATGGCCGGATCCTCGGCGAACCGGCGGTCGCCGTGGATCTCCTGGAATCCACTAAATAGACGCGAGACATAGTCGAGTGTGTGCGGCCGCTGGGGGTGGCGGGCGAGCTGCACGCGCCCCCAAGCGGGAGAGCTGTCGGCGCTCTGGCGCCGCAGCGCCTCCACCTCGGCGGCTAGCTCGGCGAGCAGGGCGTCCACCGCCGGGTCGGACTGGGCCGCCCGCAGGGTGGCGATCTGGCTTTCCAGGTGCGCGATCCGCTCGCGGATCATTTCGGGGTCGATGTTCATACGGGAACCATTTCCACCGCGCCGGGGCCCAGGATCTGCTCCACCGCGGCGCAAAATTCACGGTCGGCGCGCACCTTGAGCCCCGAATCCAGCAGGACCAGGAAGTCGCCGCGCCGTTCCAGCCGGAAGCACACGTCGGTCTCTCCCGGCTTGCGCTGGAACAGCTCCACTAGCCGCCCGGCCAGGTCGGGGTCGGTGGAGGCGCCGTTGCTGAGCCGCACTTTCAGGAACACCTGCCGCGGCAGCCGGACGCGCGCCAGATCGAGCGGGGTAACGTCGGAGACGGCCACCTTGGGCGGCGCGTTTTCCTCCACCCGCAGGCTGCCCCGCACCAGTACCGCTTGGTCAACCACCAGCATCGGCCGTAGTGATTCATAGGAGGCGGCGAACACCAGCAGGTCAATGTTGCCGGTGCGATCCTCGAGCTGCGCCGCCGCCCAGGGTTTCCCTTCGCGGTTGCGCTTGACGGTGACCGCGGAGAGAATCCCGCACAAGGCCACCTCCGCGCCGTTGTGGGCGGAGGTGTTCATGGCCTCGAGGGTGGAGCTGTCGGCCGTGGCCAGCTCGCGAATCTTTTCCTCGTAGGCGTTGAGCGGGTGGCCGGTGACGTAAAAGCCCAGCACTTCCTTCTCGCCCTTCAATTGCTCGTTCTCGGGCCAGGGAGCCACCTCGGGGAGCTTCTCGGATTCTTGCGCCTCTTCCGGAGCCGGCGCGCCAAACAGGCCGCTCTGGCCGCTCTCGCGGTCGCGCCAGGCCTTCTGACCGGACTCGATCGCCCGGTCGACAGCGGCGAACAATTGCGCCCGCGTGCCGCCCAGCGAATCCATCGCCCCCGCCTTGATCATGCTCTCCATGGCCCGCTTGTTGAGGCCCTTCAGGTCCACCCGCTCGCAGAACTGGAACAGCGAAGTAAACCGGCCGCCCTCGGCGCGCGCCGACTGGATGGCGGCCACGGCGTTCTGGCCGAGGTTGCGAATCGCCCCCAGGCCGAAACGGATCGCCTCGCCGGCCGGCGTGAAGCTCCATTCGCTCGAGTTCACGTCGGGCGGCAGAACCTTGATGCCCATCTCGCGGCACTCGTTGATGTACTTCACGACCTTGGTCGTGTTGCCCGTCTCCGAGCTGAGCAGGGCGGACATGAATGCGACCGGGTAGTGCGCTTTCAGATAGGCGGTGACGTAGGCCAGGTATCCGTAGGCGGCCGAGTGCGACTTGTTGAAGCCGTACCCGGCGAACTGCTCCATCAGGTCGAAGATCTTCTCGACTTTCCTGCGCGGGTAGCCGCGCTCGGCGGCGCCGGCCAGGAACCGCTCCCGCTGCTTGGCCATCTCCTCGGGCTTCTTCTTGCCCATCGCCCGGCGCAGGATGTCGGCTTCGCCCAGCGAGTAGCCGGCGATGCGGTTCGAGATCTGCATCACCTGCTCTTGGTAGAGGATCACGCCGTAAGTTTCCGAGAGGATCTCCTCGAGCTCGGCGAGATCATAGGTGACCGGCCGGCGCCCGTGCTTGCGGTCGATGAAGTCGGGGATCATGCCGCCCTGGATGGGGCCGGGGCGATAGAGGGCGTTCAGCGCGGTGAGGTCTTCCAGGCGCGAGGGATGGTAGCGGCGCAGGATGTCGCGCATCCCCTCGCTTTCAAACTGGAACACGCCGCTGGTGAGGCCGCGGGAGAACAGGGCGTAGGTTTCGGCGTCGTCGAGCGGCAGATCCTCGAGGACAATCTTTTCGCCGCGGCCCGATTCGATCAGCTTCAGCGCGTCGTCGACCACGGTGAGCGTGGTCAGGCCCAGAAAGTCCATCTTCAGAAGCTGGAGCTTTTCCAGGCCGTTCATGTCGTACTGGGTGACGATTTCGTCGCGGTTCGTCTTGTAGAGCGGAACCAGCTCGTCGAGCGGCTGCGGCGCGATGACCACCCCGGCGGCGTGCACGGAAGCGTTGCG
>JACQDI010000748.1 GCA_016201195.1 Acidobacteriota bacterium
GGACACCTCGGCCCTGGCCAAACTCTACTTCGTCGAGGCAGGCAGTGCTGCAGTCTTCACCCTTGTAAAGGAAAATGTGGATCAGGTCTCCACCAGCGTGGCCACATATGCGTAGGTCCTCTCCGCCCTTGCAAGACCCCTGTTTGCCTGCCTCAACCGGCCGTCCGATAGGGCACAAAAAAGCCCTGCTCCCCTCCGGAGCAGGGCTTGTTGCGCGGAGGCGCTAACGGAGGCAACTCACCAAAGCTCGACGAAACCTCAAAAATCCTAAAGCCGCGACCCCACTTCCCGCCGAATTCGGAGCAAGCCGGCTGCCACTTCCTAACCCTATGTAAATAAAGGTCAGTTGACAAATCCAACGGCCCCAATCTACAGTTTTCCGTACCGGCCCGGGCCCCCGCACTTGAATTTTCAGAATCCGCCTTCTGACTCCTGTCCTCTGTCCACCGTTACTCCGCCAGTATTTCCCCGTTGTCTTCCGTCAGCCCGCCGACATACTCGACGCGCGCCTCGTCGGAATAGCCGGGGATCCCCGCCAGCACGTCGGCCTCCTCCAGCTCCGGCTCCGGCAGCGGCTCGCCTGGCACCTGCACGTTGCGGTAGTGCAGCATGCCCGTCCCCGCCGGAATCAGCCGGCCCATGATCACGTTCTCCTTCAGGCCCCGCAGGTAGTCGATCTTGCCCGAGATCGCCGCCTCGGTCAGCACGCGCGTGGTCTCCTGGAAGCTTGCCGCGCTGATGAAGCTGTCGGTCGACAACGATGCCTTGGTGATGCCCATCAGCAGCGGACGCCCCACCGCCGGCACTCCGCCCGACTGAATCACCCGCTCGTTCTCCTCGCGGAACCGGAACTTGTCGACGACCTCCTCCAGCAGGAAGTCCGTGTCGCCCACCTCTTCCACCTTGATCCACCGCATCATCTGGCGGACGATCACTTCCAGGTGTTTGTCGTTGATGTTCACGCCCTGCAGCCGGTACACCTCCTGGATCTCGTTGACCAGGTATTTCTGCAGCTCCTTCTCGCCGAGCACGGCCAGGATGTCGTGCGGGTTGCGCGGGCCGTCCATCAGCGGCTCGCCCGCCAGCACCCGCTCGCCCTCCTGCACATTGATATGCACGCCGCGCGGCAGCGTGTAGATCCGAGTCTCGCCGGAATCCGGCGCCACTTCGATCTTGCGTTGCCCCTTGGTCAGCTCTCCATAGCGCACCACGCCGTCGATTTCCGCGATCACCGCGGTCTCGCGCGGCTTGCGCGCCTCGAACAGCTCCACCACGCGCGGCAACCCGCCCGTGATGTCCTTGGTCTTGGTGGTTTCCCGCGGGATCTTCGCCAGCACATCGCCCGCGTGCGCCGCCTCCCCGTCCCGCACCATCAGGTGCGCGTGGGTCGGCATCAGGTACTTGCGCAACACCTTTCCATGGTCGTTCTTGATCTCCATGGTAGGCTGCCGCTTCTCATCGGGCGAGTCCGTGACCACCCACTGCGACATGCCGGTGATCTCGTCCACCTGTTCCTGCACGGTCACGCCCTCCTGCAGATCCTTGAAGTGGACGTTGCCGCCCATTTCGGTCAGGATCGAGAACGTGTACGGATCCCACTCGAGCAGGATCTGGTTGATGGTGACCGCATCGCCGTCATTCACCCGGATCTTGGCGCCGTAGACCACCGGGTAGCGCTCCTTCTCGCGCCCCTTCTCGTCCACCACCGCCAGAATTCCGTTGCGGTTCATGGCCACCAGGTCGCCGTTCTTATTGCGCACCGTGGCGATGTGCAGGAACTTGGCGAAGCCGTTCGACTTGGAGTCCTGCGTCGACTGCTCGGAAACACGCGCCGCCGTCCCGCCGATATGGAACGTGCGCATGGTGAGCTGGGTGCCCGGCTCGCCGATCGACTGGGCGGCGATCACGCCCACCGCCTCGCCCCGCTCCACCAGCCGCCCGCTGGCCAGGTTGCGGCCGTAACACGCCACGCACACGCCGCGCTTGGTTTCGCAGGTCAGCACGGAGCGGATCTTCACCCGCTCGATGCCCGCCCGCTGGATCGCCGCCGCCAGCTCCTCGTCGATCTCCTGGTTCACTCCGACGATGAGATTCCCCTCGTAGTCTCTGATGTCCTCGAGCGAAACGCGGCCCACGATGCGGTCGCGCAGCGGCTCGATGATCTCGCCCGACTCGATGATCGGCTCGACGAAGATCCCTTCCACCGTCCCGCAGTCGCGCTCGGAAACGATCACGTCGCCGGTAATCGTGGTGATCGTGTTGCGGCTGACCCGGCCGCGGATTGACTCGCTCAATGCGCGTTCAATTTCCTCACCTTTGTAGACAACGCCCTTGGCAATCCCCTGGGTAGTGCCGCAGTCTTGCATGGTGACAACCACGTTCTGAGCCACGTCGGCCAGCTTGCGCGTCAGGTAGCCGGAATCCGCTGTTTTCAAGGCCGTGTCGGCGAGGCCCTTGCGGGCGCCGTGCGTCGAGCTGAAGTACTCCAGCACGCTCAAGCCCTCGCGGAAATTGGCCTTGATAGGCGTCTCGATGATCTGACCCGAAGGCTTGGCCATCAGTCCGCGCATGCCGGCAAGCTGGCGAATCTGCTGTTTCGATCCGCGAGCGCCGGAGTCAGCCATGACGTA
>JACQDI010000052.1 GCA_016201195.1 Acidobacteriota bacterium
AATCCCCGTGCAACACCGTTTAACGTTCCGGTTAACGTGTTGCGGGAATAAGCGGATTGTTTGACTGGTTCTGTCAAGCATTGAACACGTAAGAATCTAAACCTTGATCTTCAGCACCCGCACGGCGTTCGAGTAAAAGATCTTCCGGGTGATGGCCGGGCTAGGGGCTAGGCGCCGGACGGTGGCGATCTGCTGGGAGCCCGAGCATTTTTCGCCCTTGCCAAACGGGTCGCTGCAATCGCTGCCGTAGAGCAGCTTGTCCTGGTGCCGCGCCAGGAACTCCCGGGCGTGGGCCTCGTCGCGCAGCAGGGCGTTCAGACCCGAGCCGGCCGAGAGGTCGCCGTACATGTTGGGATAGTCGGAGAGGAGACGGTCGGTGAGGCCCCCCGGGGTGACCGGGGTCTTGGGGTACATGACCTTCTGGTCGTGGTTCTTGTCGATGTTGCCCCACCAGGTCTGGGCGTGGCCGATGAAGTTGACCTTGGGAAACTTTTTGAGGATCTTGTGAAAGTTTTCGATCCCCAGGTTGTAGGTTTCGTGCTGGAAGTGCAGCAGCACGGGCACGCCGAACTGCTGGGCCACTTCGGCGATCCCCTCGATGGGGGGCGAGTCGCAGGGCACGTGAAACTTCTGCTCCCCGATGCCGATGGCCCCCATCTTCAGGTACTTCTCGATCTCCTGCCTGGCGCCGGGGATGTCCGGCAGCTCGTTGGCGAAATAGACGTATTCCTTCGGATACTGCCGGGCCAGGTCGACCACCGTCTGGTTGCCGCCGGCGCCGGCAGCCAGTCCATACTTGGACCCCGCCGGCAGCAGGACAGTCTTGGTGATTCCCATCTCGCGCTGGTGGGCGATGAGTTGCTCGTTGGTGCGTCCCGAGTAGTTGGTGTGCTGGTGAATGTCGATAATCGGCTCGGCGGCGTAAAGCGGGGTGCTATCGGAAAGCAGGCAGGCGGAGGCCGCCGCGAGAAAGGTACGGCGAGAGAGCAGGTTGGTTGGTGGCATGAGGCCCGTAGTATATCGCCCCGGAGCGGCCGGCGACAAGCCTACGAGCCGGGCTTGGTTTTGGACGCCCAGGCCCGCATTGCCGCCACGTCCGGATGGCCCGGGCCCAGGCCGCGGCTCAGCGCTTCCGCCGCTTGCTGAATTTGACGGGAGCCCTCCGGAAAGTCGCCCCATTCCAACCGGAAACGGCCCAGTTCGAACTGGAAGTACCGGACGGAAGAGTGGTCCGGTCTCAGGGCCTTCTGCTTGAGCAGGAGCGCGGTCTGATACTGCGCCAGCAGGCGATCGTAATCGTGGCAGGCGTTGCCGGCCGTCTTCGTTCCGGCGCCGCGCGCACCGGGCGGCGGAACGCCGCGGACCGAAACCGGATTGAGGATATCCTTGTTCAGGCGCTGGATATAGATCCCTTGCACCACCCACTCCTCCGGCCGGCTGGCGGCCGGGCAGACGGCGTAGGAGAGGCCTGCTGTGGCGTTCCGCAGCACACCGCAGAGCTCGGGATCGCGCGAGGAGGGTTCATACTGCAAGTCGCGAGCCTGGTCCTTGGTCAGCCCCCAGGAGACCGATTGCAGGCACACCGCCAGGACCGGGTCGCAGGACTCAGGCGCGAGCACGATCGTGTCCAGGCGCTTTACATTGAAGAGCACGGTCAGGTGGACCTTGGCTTGGCTGAATACATAGTGCATATAACTGCTGCCTTGCAAGTCCGGCTTCCCTATCGCAACGGCCACGCGGTCCGGCTCGGTCACCCCGAACGTCCATGGCCCCCGCAGGACGATCAGGACCGGTTCAAGGCTCCCGGCGGCCGAATGCTCGGCGACGGGCACGCGCAATTCCTCAGCGGGATCGTAGGGATCCTCCGCTTTGGCCGGCAACGGGTAATGGAGCACTTCAAGAGCCGGGCCGGGGTCCTTGTTTTTTCGCATCGGCGCTACCGATCGCGGCCCGAGGGCGGCCATGGCCACCGCCAGCATGGAGATCACCAGGGCCACCCGCTCGAACTTGTCGAGCGACCGAGCCCGGCGCTTGGGGGCCGGGCGCGGAGTCTCCGCGTCGTCTATATAATGCTCGTAGTGGCCCATGTGATTCCATAGTGTCAGGTGTTGGCACGGGGCAATATCAGGCAAAACCCGGAGCCGGAGGGCTATTGAATCTTACCTTTCGGGTACTGGTCTTACGAATTTGACCTTAGAAACCCTAAGGCACATTCCCCTAGTGTTTTAAGGCAAATCACCGTATAGCGTTCTAGCCCCGGGGATCGTATAAATCAGAGTTGGACACCAAACGGGCGCCCCCACCCGAGGAGGCTTCATGCACTCGAACGCCAGATTTCAATCTCGTCGTAAAAAGAAGGGGTTTGTCCTGATCAGCACCGCGCTTCTAATGGTGATGCTGATCGGCATGCTGGGGCTCTGTCTCGACTTGTCTCGGATGTACATAGCCAAGAACGAGCTCCAGGCGTTTTCCGACGCGGCGACACTGGCCGCCGCCCGGCACCTGGACGGCACCAGCACGGGCATCACGTATGCCCGGAACGCTGCGACCAGCTATCCGGACGAGTGGTACTTCCAGAGCGCCCCGCCGGACACGGTGACGGTCACGTTCGCCGCTTTCCCGGGCGGCCCCTGGGAGGCCAATCCGGCGGACCCCAAGGACATCAAGTACGTGCACGTGGTGGCCACCGGAAACCTGACGCTGTACTTCATGCCCGGGTTTTCGGTGACGGCGCCGACCGGGGCGTGGATGTTCACCATCGCCCGGACCCAGAGCATCACCGGAGACGCCATCTCGGGCGAGTATCTGCTCAGCGGCTTGAAGAATGGCTTGATCCCCTATTCCCCGGATGCGATCAACATCGCCGATCCGAACTACGGCTACACCGTGGGCAGCCAATACACGCTGCGGTGGCCTCCGCCGGGCCAGCGGACGAAGAACAGGTGCAAGGGCGACCTGGACGCTGGTTACACGAGCTCGGATCCGTCTAACGAGCGTGGCTTTATCGACATCGGCGACCCCAACGGGGGGGGAGGCGGCTTCAATGGGAATGGCTCGGCCTTTATCCGCGAGGCGATCGTGAGCAACGTGCAGTCGCATCCTTTGTACCAGGGCGACACCATCATCAACGTGAGTGGAAACCGGGGTACCGAGTCCGATGCCTTGCGAGAGCGTTTCGGCCAGGATATGGACACGGAATCGAGCTCCATCAGTGATTATTACGAAAAGTTCCATAAGGGGCGGGCCAAC